>CAYSPM010000061.1:0-14958 GCA_964432925.1 uncultured Pirellulales bacterium
TTGCCAGTCCAGCCGGCGCAGAACTTCTGCCTATGTAGTACTCTTCGCATACAGGGTCGGACAGAAGCTCTTTGGCCATACGTTTTGCAGAAGCCTCATCAAGATCAGCTTCAATAAGAAACACTTTCGCCGATTGGACTGCTTCGGCCGAACTAATGCCGAGCTCCCTAATATCTTCCAGTACACTGCCACCGTGCACATCAACAAAGCCCGGCCGACTGAAAACCTCGAAACGCCACTGCTTCACGGCAATAATTCCTTTCTTCTCACTTTATACCTTATAAGTCCGGCACGCTTATTTCTTGCGGCCTCCAATAAAAACTCAATTTGCCTTTTGTTTTGGTTATTGATTGCTCTTTTTAGCTTTGACAGCTCAGCGATGATTCTATCGATGCCTTTGATTGTATTCTTGTTGTTTGTCAGTAGTATATCTGTCCAAATGTTGGATGGCCCCGACGCTATTCTCGAAGTATCTATGAATCCAGTGCCGGCGTATTTAAAATCTTCTTCACTATTTGCGTTGATTAGCGCCGCCGCTACTACATGTGGCACATGACTTATGTTTGCAAAAATCCTGTCATGTTCGTCCGGTCTCATCATCTTCACAGAGCAGCCAAGGTGTGACCAGAATCTCTTTACTGTTTGCACTGCTTGGCGATCCGTTTCGGCGGTCGTGGTCAAAATGCAGGTAGCCCTCTCAAACAGATCTGCCTTGGCAAATCGAACGCCACGTTGTTCCGAGCCCGCCACGGGGTGCGACCCAACATATCTTACCCTCTTTGGCAGTCTTTTAGCCGCCCAACGGTGCGATAGAACTTTTGTTGAACCAACGTCGGTAACGATGCAGCCGGCCGGAAGCGCTTTCGCAATGTCCAAAAAAACCTGCTCAAACGTAGATATGGGCGTGGCTATGATTACCAGATCTGCCTCAAACACGCTTTTCTTTATATCGTGCATGATTTTATTTGCTATGGATAATTTTCTTGCGCGACGACGGGTAGCAGCTCGATGTGTGTAACCCACGACCTTAACCTTGGGTAGTGAGCGCGAGATAGCTAATGATATTGAACCACCCAAAAGCCCGAGTCCAATGACAGATATTTGTTTTAAGTCTTTCAATGCAAAGACCTTATGTAAATAGCATGATAGATTAATGACGCTAAGAAACTATAGCCGACTGGCAGGAATGTCAATTTTTTTCTTTTATTTGCTGGGTTCAAATGCTAATATTTTACGATTACATGAAAGAGCCAACGGACATGGCAATCAGAGATAGTGCCCCACACTATGTGAGGGCAGTTTTTTTGTGATTACTCGGCCGCGTCACCAAAGTTAATCCGAGGAACGCTGCTAACAGAATAATAGTAAGCAAAATGCCATATAATAACAATAGAATCGGCGACGGTGATTATTTAGACTTTGAGCAGAAGGTTGCTGAACTTGACCGTCAGGCCAGCGAGCTAAAAAAGCTCAGCTCAATCAAAGGCATCGATTATTCCGCTGAGATTCGTCGCCTTCAACGAGAACAGGTTACTGAGCTAAACAGAGCATATTCAAATCTCACTGCCTGGCAGATTGTTCAGGTTGCACGTCACCCCAAGAGGCCCCTTCTTACGGACTATCTTGATCTTATGGTGAAGGATTTTCGTGAGCTTCATGGTGATCGATGCTTTGGTGACGACCGAGCCATCGTAACTGGTATTGGTCAGATTGCCAGGAATAAAGTGCTGATTGTTGGCCAGAACAAGGGCAGAACTACAAAGGAAAAAATAGCCTGCAACTTTGGATGCCCCAACCCCGAAGGTTATCGAAAGGCTATAGCCAAGATGAAATTCGCTGAGAAGTATGGGCTACCTATTGTAACGCTTATCGACACGCCCGGAGCTTATCCGGGCATCGGAGCTGAGGAACGAGGCCAGGCCCAGGCAATAGCTATAAATCTTACTGAAATGCCGCGATTAAAAGTGCCGGTCATCTGTATTTGTATCGGTGAAGGAGGTTCTGGTGGTGCCCTGGGAATAGGGGTAGGTGATAGGCTTGCTATGCTTGAGTTTGGATATTATTCAGTAATTTCACCTGAAGGCTGTGCCGCGATTTTGTGGCGCGATGGCTCCCAAGCTCCGGATGCCGCTGATGCCCTTAAATTGACTAGCAAAGATTTGTACAAACTGGGCCTTATAGATGCAGTTATCCAGGAGCCGGTCGGTGGAGCCCACCGTAACATTCATGACACTGTTCACAATGTTGAAACCTATATTGCCAAGACATTATTAGAGCTCAAGCGCAGCAGGATTGAGAACCTTCTCAAAAACAGATACAAGAAATGGCGCTCTATGGGTGCCCAATGCTTTAACAGAGGTCGACGAAAACAGAGGCCGGCAAAAGTCCAGATAACCTCAGTGGCCAAAATCACCTCACGCGCTTCACGTACATCACCCGCCAAAGTCTGACAATATCAAGACTTATACCTACGAATTTTGTAGCGTTTTTTCACAAAAAAGCTTCACACCAAGGGGCAAGGGCACATAGGTTCAAAGGCAGTATATCAAAAATCACATTGCACTCTGTGCCTTAGTTCCTCTGTCACTTTGTGCCTTCGGTTTTACCTTTTATCGGACTTTGTAAAAAGACCTTGGCGCTTTCAGACTTTTAGATTATCTTTTTGGCGTGTGCTCACTGTAAAATTGACACTGTGAAGCAACCATCCGTATCATCCTGACCTGTGTCGGCTTGATGTCATCCCGACATAGGTATAGAATGTATAAGTTTTAAGTTGCCTGGAAGAAATTGGAAAGGAGGGTCGTAATGGCAAAGGTCAAAATGATTCTTACCTCTCTGGCCACATTAGGATTGTTACTTGTTTTGAATAGCTGTGCTGGGACTGCACAGGAAAAGGCTGAGTTAGATCAACTCAAAAACGCACTAGCGCGGACAGAGAGCGAAAGAGCCTCCCTTAAAGAAGACGTGACAAAGCTGTCGGAGTCTCTTGACAAAGCCGAATCCAAACTGGTTCACGTCACAGAGACGCGCGATCATCTCCAACAGCAAATCGACGGCCTAACAGACTCACGTAACCTTTTGCAGCAGAAGGTCGATGAGATTGTAAGTTCACGTGACGAGCTACAGCAGCGGGTCGGTGAGCTCATCAAGGCACGTGACGCAGCTCTGGCCGATGCTCAGAATGCCCAGGCCAGAATCGATAAGCTAACAGAGCAGTTGCAAAGCCAGGTTCAGCAGGTCACTGACCTTCGTGATCAGATAAAGACAATACGGTCTATTTTGGATCAATTGCAGCAGAAACTCAAATAATGCACACTTAGTTGGGTTGTAAAGCGACCAGATAGTCAGGGCCGTTTGCTTAGCTGTCGTTTTAGATGTACTATGCTTGTATACACTTGTTCCGAGCGAAGCGGAGTAGCAAAATATGCCTGAGCATTTTGTTTTCGTGTTATTCTGAATTTGCTGTGGCAGGTACTCATTCTTTACCGGCCCGCTTGTGCAAAAGAGATACTAGGCCGATGCTCGAACGCGCAGAATAGACGCCTAAGTACGCTTGGTTACTGTTGCTTTCAATATGTGACTTAATCTGAGATGCTGACATACAGACTTGTATACGCAGTCGGTCTGAACTATGCATAGGTTGCTGATAAAAGTTTTCGCTTTCTTCTTCAATTGGTTCTTAAAGCTCACCTGCAGATTGAATAAGGTTTCGATTACCGGGCAGGATATTTTTGAAAAGTACGCTGAGCAGGGCAACAACATATTCACCTTTTGGCACAGTAGACTCTTCTTCTTCGCGTATTACTATGCAAGGAATGCCAAGAGAAAGGTCTCCGTCCTGGTAAGCATGAGCAGGGACGGCGATTATGGTGTGGCCTTGGCTCATAAACTCAAGCAGGATGTCGTAAGGGGCTCTACAAGTAGGGGCGGACAAGCCGCTATAAGGAATCTTGCTGCCAGGGTTGCAGCGGGCAACAATATCACGATAACTCCCGACGGCCCCAGAGGACCGGCTTTCAGAGTCAATGAGGGGGTAATCAAGCTTGCCCAGCTAACCGGCGCCAGAATCTTTCCGGCAAGTTATAACGCTACACGCAAGAAAATACTCAAGAGTTGGGATAGATTCATAGTTGTTAAACCCTTTGGACGAGTGCATATGGCATTTGCTAAGCCCATTGAAATACCTAAGAAGATGAACTCCGACGAGGTTGAAAGTTACAGGCGAAATCTGGAACAAACCCTTCTCAAACTGGACCGGATCTGCGCTGAGCAACTGAACCTCGATGGAGCTAAGGGCACAGTTGTTTCCCTTGGAGGACCCAGTGAAGGTCACTAGAAGTCCAGCAATCTGTGAACAAGTCCTCCAACTATTTTTATCTCGCCCACCTGTAACTAACCGGTTACCAAGAAATGCGCATTTTGTCTCTCGCTGATTTTTCCTCCTACACTCCCCCAGAAATGAGCACCACGATTAAAATCTGCGAATTGCTGCCGCGATTATGTTTTCTTGCGCAACGCGCGGCACAACTCAAAAGCGTCCAGCACTGTTAACCGTTCTTTACCTCTCTTGGGTCCTTGCATTCTTCAATCGCTTTTATCTTATTGACCCTTCTTTGATGTCTGCCTCCACTAAAATCAGTGTTAAGCCACGCTTCGACTATTTTCCTCAATAGCACCTCTCCAATCTGGTCTCCTGACAAACACAGGACATTTGAATCATTATGATCACGTGAAATCTTTGCGCTCAGTTCGTCATGACATAATGCAGCCCTAACGCCTTTGATTTTATTTGCAGCTATACTCATGCCTATCCCCGTAGCGCATATAAGGATGGCTCTTTCTGCCTGTTTTGTTGACACTGCAGTCGCCACCAAATAAGCCACGTCGGGGTAATCGACTGGATGGGTGTCATTCGTGCCAAAGTCAACGCACTCGTGTCCCATCTGTACTACTATGGCTTTAATCAATTGTTTTGCTTCGTAACCTCGATGATCGCTTCCAACAGCTATTTTCATATCACAAGCTCACTAATCCTTTCCTTTACAGCTTTCTCGATTAAATTTGCACAATCGTTGAAAAACTCTTGCGACTGACCTATTGGATCAACAATATCTTCGTTCTCCGCAAGCATTACACATCTCTCCTGAGCATCGGGCCACATCTTTGCCACCTGCTCACAATGTGAACGCGTCATCGCAAATATATAGTCGCTTTCTCTAACGAGCTCTACGGATAGTCTTCTGCTCCTGTGCGTGCTTATATCAATTCCTTTAGCTGCACAAGCAGTAATTGCTTCAGCGCTCGCGGGATAGCCGGCCACATCCAGGATGCCAGCAGAGACCACTTTATAACCTAACTCACCCAAACGGTCAACTTTGTACTGCAATTTTTCTGCAAGATATTTACGAAACATCCCCTCAGCAATAGGACTTCGGCACGTGTTGCCAGTGCACACGAACAGAAATCTCACCTCTGCCAGCTTTTTGATATCTTCTTGCGAATACACACCAGCCCGCAAAACTCGCAAAATGCCTCTCTCTATCTTCACGATTGTGCTGCTCTTTCTATATCTTGATGCTCCGGAGTCCAGGAGCAGTTCTATTTTATCCGAGAATTGAGACAGAACTTGCTTTGGCTCCACAGATGGACTTTCTCCGGTAAGATTCGCACTCGGTGCGACTACTGGGCTATGTGTCAACCGTAGTAATATGGACGCTATAGCATTTTCAGGGCACCGAATACCGATTGAGCTGCCACTATACAGATTCTCAAAAATATCTCTTTTGAGGATTTTGTGCTGTTGGGCAAGGTCGTACTCGTTCAACTCAAACACTATTGTCACCGGGCCGGGCCAGGCCTTCTCGATTAGTTTCTGAGCCTTAAGGCTCACGTTCGGCACATATTTTCTCACATCACTTTTTTGACTGATGTGTAAAGTATAGCGCTTGTTCGAGTCTCGGCACTTAATCTTATTGAGCTTGGCTAATGAATCACTATTAATCCTACATGCAATTCCATAGACTGTCTCGGTAGGAAATGCTACTAACCCCCCTGCATCTATTACCGCTGCGGCTTCTTTGATTTTTGCAATGTCAGGTTTCTGCTCATCAAGTTTTACAACTTTTGTTTTCATTTGTCCTGCAAACATACAGCAAAACAAACGCGATAGCAAGAGAACTTACATCTTCTCTATTGCTACTTGGTACTAATAGCTTGCGCGTGCGACGTTTATTTGTGCGCATAAAGCTTTTAACATACGTTCGGAGCCTAAGTGCCAATTTTTTGGCTAAAGATTGTAACTGAATCCGACGCATGCGTGATGCCTTCATCTTACACAGTATGAAAATGGAGTTCTCCGACAGGCATTCAGTTCACCTACGAGCAAGGTGCCAACCACATTTCTACATCTCAACAGTGACCATATATGCCCGATAAAAAAGGCCTGTACAAACCAGCATGAGTAGAGGAAAGAAAAAAACTTCTAAAAATCTATTGTATTGCCCAAATACTCTAATCTCACCATGTTAACAATGCCGATAAGAAATTCGTTCATGGAACGGTGTTCATGAGGAGATGGTATTATGGAAACCCTAGTCGAACAGCGCAAGGAGAAGAGGACAGATATCTATTGGCCCGTAAGTGTCTGGGTTCCAAAAGCGAACAGATTCTTTAATGGCCGAAGTGCCAACATTAGCAAACTCGGTGTCTTCATAACTGTTCCTATGACAACACCGGTTCGGCCTGGTAGTTTCGTGGAACTAAACTTCCCTCGAACGGTAACACTGGCGAACGAAAAGGGCCAGTTCGCTCGAATAAAAAAAGGTAAAGTTGTAAGAGTTGAGCGTAAAAAGACCCTTGACGAAGCCAGTATCGGCCTCGGAATTGCCTTCGAGTAGCTGAATTCTCAACTCTGTTACTCTTTAGCGGTTGTTAACCAACTGTGTCTCTTACGCCCCGGGGCAATGAGAAAGCACGGGCTGAAGACCAGCGATGGTCATCAGCCTTTTTTCCTTTTCAATGCAGCACAGTTAAATCATTAGGCAAAAGGCACTTTCACTACGTACAAGCAGCACTACTCAATTACCATCACTGGCGTGTGTTTCACCAGCCTATGTATCGTCGTGCTCAGGTCAATTCAATGCTGATAGGTTTTGTCGGCTGGTCAGTAGTCATCACCAAGTCAACACCAAGACGGAATGCCTCCGTCATAGCTGAAGGGTGTTCTTTTATAACGCCGAAGGTATCAACCTTGTTAACGAACAGATTGGCCACGTAGATCATTTGTATAACATCAAAGTATGACTTCATAGTAAGCCGAACGCTCTCAAATTGCTTTCTGCTCTTTGAGCCGCCCACCGCTATTACCATTGCACGTCGATCGTGTTTTACTGGTAGAATTTCTTTTTTCAGTATATGCTTATGCGCCCAAAGACACTGACCGCGGTCAATCAGCATCTTTGCCTGTGCGCAAACTGTCATGAAGAATATCGGCGTAGCGAATATAAGCCGGTCAGCACTAAGTATTTTCTCGAGAACTGCCTGATAGTCATCTTCAATACGGCACCTACCGGTTTCGTAGCAGGCGTTGCATTCGACACACGGTCCGATGTCGAAGTCACAAAGCCGCAGATATTCCACCCGCGAACCCGCCGATTCAGCTCCAGACAAAGTCTCTCGAAGCAGCAAGTCGCTATTACCCTTAAGTCTCGGACTTGTAGAAATCCCAAGTGTTTTCAATCCCATCCCGCAATCCTTATCCTAATCTGCGTAAGTTGCACTATCCCGTCATATCGGCATCTGTGCATGTACTAAATTTGTCGTAATAAAACTGGCCGCATCACTTAAAAGTCCTATGGCTCTGTTGAAAAGGTAGATTGTCATTTCGACCGAAGCCCCTAAGGGGCGGAGTGGAGAAATCTATTAAAAATAGATTCCTCGACTCGGCTTTGCCTCGCTCGGAATGACAGTTTGTTAGGTTTTCAACAGAGCAAAGTCCTATCTAAATTATTTACATCCCGAGAAAATTGGTAAGACAAGCTCAAAGAACCGCAGCAATAAATAGCAGTAGTACGGCAATAACTGCACCTATAAAAGTAATTCGTGACCACTTAATGTATCTCGCATAAACTGGGTGTTGCTCCTCAAACTCATAGTAATAGTCATCCAAGTCCGAATCATCTTTCGGCCTTAAATATATCCGCACATAGACGTAACTAGCCGCTGATATCAGAAATAGTGGACCTGCAATGATATAGAGAACCGTACACATGCCCAATCATCATACAATCAGCACTCCGAAAGTAACAAGCCAAAAAAACGCTCCCTTGCCAGGATATGAGATCTAGTGCCGTTTCAAATAAATAACTGTCACTTTTCAAAGACACATGACCACCTGTCATTCCCGCGAAAGGGTCTGTTGCTAAAGTGGAGATTGCTTCGTCGTTTCACTCCTCGCAATGACAAACACTGCGTTTTAATGTCATTGCGAGGCCTATGAAATAGGCCGTGGCAATCTCAAACACTCCACAATAATGTTTGGCAACAAGCCCGAAAGCGGGAATCCAGGGAAAACGCAATGTCTGGTTTCCGAATCAAAGCCTGCCCTGAGCGCAGCCGAATGGGTCCGGAATGACAGAGCCGAAATGTTAACCTGATTTTTTAGAAACGGCTCTAGCTCCGAAGGCTTGGCGTAAAGACCCTCATCAGAGAGATTTCCTTATGTTCTATGACAATTGAAAAGCCGGAAAGATCAGACATTCGGCCTGCGACCACACATGTGCGGCAATAAAGCAAACGAATATGGTTGTTCTTGCCGTACCAGCCACAGACGGTTAGATTTTTTGCACCGCGTTTGCCGTAATCAGGACAGTTCTTATTCTGGCAACAAAATTTTGAAGGAGCCTGCATTGTCTTGCCTCCGGAACGTTAACTGTGTATAGGATAATCACTTGTTGTTAATTCCTAATATCGACAAATATGAAAAATCTCTTCAATTATCAAATGACATAAGGTGATAATCAATAGTAAATTGTGTAAAAGCTTTTCTTGACGTCACCAAGCAGCCAAGGTAATATTATCCAACTACTTCGGATTCCGTATAGACAAGAGCGGAGAACCACGATGGATTGTCCAGTATGCAAGAATGCAATGATTACTCTGGAGCTGAAGGAAGTTGAAATAGATCATTGTACCGAATGCGGAGGTATCTGGCTGGATGCCGGTGAACTGGAGTTGTTATTGGGCGAGCCCGGCAAAGCCAAGCAACTACTCAACTCCTTTCGATCAAGCACTGATTCTAAAGAAAAGCCAAGAAGATGTCCCATTTGCGACAGAAAAATGCAAAAAATCATCGTTGGGACCTCAAAGCCCACACTGCTTATCGATAAGTGTCGTCGAGGTGACGGCCTGTGGTTTGACAAAGGGGAACTAAAAGATATTTTGGACAGGGCCAAACTTGATAAAGATAGTAAAATTCAAAAATTTCTGGCTGAGATGTTCAGCCATGAACAGCACAATAGTGAATCAAAAGCCGATGCAGAAAACTAAATTGCAGCAGAGTGATGTAAACGGCAAAGTTTGCTTTCAATTGCTTAGGCCTGTTAATTGAAAGATTAAGAAAGTTAAACTCTTGCGACCAATTCGAGTTTAACATGTGAGCAAAAATAAAAGTCTTAAGGAAAGGAGAAAGCAATGGGCAAGTACAGCATAATATTAATCGTGGTCGCCGTCATTGCTGTTGTGGTGGCTTTGTTAATGAAGAAACGCTCATAATAAGAGCAATCGGCGTCCCCGAGGAAGGGAAAGATTATGGTAACCGCATTGATTATTGTTGTCGTTGTTCTTGTCTTGTTCGTCGTCTTAGTGATTGGCATATACAACTCGCTGATTCGGCTTCGGAACCAGGTAGACAACTCATGGTCACAGATAGACGTGCAGCTCAAGCGGCGACACGATTTGATTCCAAATCTTGTCGAAACCGCTAAAGGCTACATGAAGCATGAACGTGAAACCTTCGAGGCCATTACAGAAGCCCGCAGCCGAGCAATGGGGGCAAAGACTGTTTCTGACGCTTCCAAGGCTGAAGGTGCTCTGGGTGAAGCGCTGAGCAAATTCATGCTGGTTGTGGAGAATTACCCTGACTTGAAAGCCAATCAAAATTTTCTTGCGTTACAGGAAGAATTGACCGGCACAGAGAACAGAATCGCTTTTGCCAGACAAAACTACAATGATCAGGTCCTGTTCTTCAACAACAAAACCCAAACGTTTCCGTCGAACACTGTTGCAGGTATGTTTGGCTTTAGCAAACGCGACTTCTTCGAGGTCGAAATTGCCGCTGAACGTGAAGCTCCAAAGGTAAGTTTTACCTGAACTCGTGTTGGCTGATTGAACTAAAGTATCCAGCGAAATGCAGGCTTGTCGGAGTCATGCCGCTGGGTCGCTGTAACATAAACCGTCTTTAAGGAGACGGGGGCAAGTGCTTTAAGTCTGGTCTTACTTACTCAACGAATCTGCAAGACAAGCAAGAGGCACTTAGTAACATGAACTCACATGTGGGAACTGATTCGAGCCAATAAGCGTAACTCTGTTTTTCTGATGGTGATCATGGCGGTAGTGCTACTACTGCTGGGCTTTGTAATCGGTATGGGCTTTTTCGGTCCTAAGGGTGGGTCGCTCGGCTTGATCATCGCAACGGTCGTCTGGTTAGTCCTGACGCTCATAAGCCTCTCATCGGGAGACCAAATACTTTTAGCCGCAAGCAAAGCCAAACTTGTCACTCACGACGTACACCCACAGTTATTCAATGTGGTCGAGGAAATGAAAATTGCGGCAGGGCTGCCGGCAATGCCCAAAATATATATCATCAACGACCCTGCGCCCAACGCTTTTGCAACAGGGCGAAGTCCGAAGTCCGCATCGGTAGCTGTAACTGCGGGTCTTTTAGGCCGACTCAATCGAGACGAACTTCAGGGTGTTATTGCGCACGAAATAAGCCATATCTTGCACCGTGACATTCTTTACGTCACACTTGCCGGCATAATGCTTGGCGCGATCGTTTTGCTTTCGCAGGTATTTTTACGAGGTATGTTCTACAGCTCAATGATGGGTTCTCGCCGCCGGTATTCAGGTGGTAGCAAAGGTGGTGGGCAGGCCCAGATCATTATGCTTGTAATTGCGATCCTTGCTGCGATTTTGGCACCGATAATGGCGTATCTACTATACTTTGCGCTTTCAAGAAGGCGCGAATACCTTGCCGATGCCGGTGCAGCCAGACTTACGCGCTACCCCGAAGGTTTAGCCAGTGCCCTGGAAAAAATCGCAAATGATCCATCACAACAATTAGCTACCATAAACAAAGTTACCGCACCGATGTATATTACTAATCCGTTTAAGAAAAAAGGACATCGCAAGCTGTCTGACCTGACCAGCACACATCCACCAATTTCCGAGAGGATACAGATTCTGCGCAGCATGAGTCATGGTGCATCCTTCAAGGACTACTCGGATGCTTTTAGCGAAGTGACACATACTAAAACAGTCATCCCCCCTACTGCTTTAACTAAGGAGGAAATTGCGCTTCGGCAAGGCCAATCAAAAGCAACAAAGGATGAACGCCTACAGTCTCAAATGAGACAGGTCGGTGATATAATGCGAAGAGTCAATAATTTCGTGTTCTTAACGTGCTTGTGCGGCCTGAAGTTGAAAATCCCTCCAAACTACAAAGGTAAAAAAGTTACCTGTCCTCGCTGCAAAAGAGAACTGGATCTAACCCAAAGTACTCAAAAGCAAACCTCATGCTAACAACCACACACACATTCCTGTTCCAGCAAAGCATCTGCCAATATGCAAACCAATATTACCTGAGGTTGTCGTGTATCTTCTGATAGATGAGATTCGACATTGTCTCGTTTCCAAATAGACCAACTCGGACGGAAATCTTTGTAGCTCCTTCTGTCGTGGTGTTTAGCTTTATGGTAACCTTCTTGTCCTGGGCATCACGAGCGGTGATAATTCCTGAAAGTGCGTCTCTGCTCTCCCTGGTCACACTAAGCCCAAGTTGTTTGAGAGCTTTCTTCGTCGCTGCATATACGGCGTCTATATTCTTGGCCTCCACTGCCTCCAGATCACCCTTTATGTACGCTACAGTACCCACGGCACCGGCTCCAACAGCAGCAGCTAAACAACCAGACATAGATGCAACCGCTCCAAGTAATAATACTATCAAGAAAATTCGTTGTATTTGCATCTTTGTTCTCCTTTCGACCATACGTGATTACATTCCATTTAAGCCGTGAGAATAAATGCACAGAAAAGGATTGTCAAGGCACTTTGGAGCGTGGTTGAGAGATTTGTCTGTCCACGCTTTGCACAGCAATCGAGCAAAGCCACTACCGTACTTGATTGGCTGTAAACAATGCCTTAACGGACGAACGCAGCAGTACAATGATTGTAAAGACACCTAAAACAGTTCCAAACGGAAACAAGATGCAACTGATCGCAGCCATGACCAAACAGAACATATAGTGCGTTCTCTTTGCAAGGAACCGACCGGCAATAATTATACAAACCGCCAACGTCCAACCAAATGTCATCGCAACTATAGCAAGCACTACCAGTAATAGGCCGACAAAGGCCGGTGCATCATCAATAGCACCTGTCAGCATTGCGATGCCAATACTCAAATGGACTATAGGTATACAAGCCCCCAAAGCCGTAATACCACCAACTACATAATGAAAAACCGAAAGAAGTTTCAAATATTGTTCATCCTGATCCATAACATTACTCCCACGAATACGGAGTGTAGTACAAACACATGTAAGTTCTTCAACTTATTACTCCTTTTCTCGAGAATAGTTGTAATAAACCGAATCATCTATAGTCATAATATATTCAAAACTTCTTAATGTGTCAATGAAATATGCAATTGGGTGGACACTATGCTCGACACATTAACTCTGTTTAATATACAGAAGCAGATGCTTGGCAACAATACAAGTGATGCCGCCCTGAGTTACATCCTGTACATATAGCGAGCACGCTCAATATGGTAAACTTAGCAAATTAAAAACGGTTCAGTACGTGAAGACTTGCACCCTTTGCTTGAATTGTTCAAAATTTAGTTCACCTTTTGCATAGGCATCGATATCAGCTTTTTTTACCCGCAATGTCAGCACAGTCGTGCGCTGCCAAGAGTCTCCGCCAGGATGTCCAAATTGCATGATGCCACCATATCCCCCACCTCCACCACCGTAGCCACCAATACCACCACCCATGCCGCCCGTACCACCTCTGGAGCTGCCCATCATACTACCCATACCCCTGCCATAGCCAACCATGGCCCCATAGCCACCACCGCTCTGACCACGGGCTTCGCCAACTGCGGGGCCAAGAGGAACTGGTCGGGACAAATCAGGTAGAAAGACACCACCAGTCGAACCGACAACATTTAGAATTACCCACTCATCGCGATTTAGATAGCGAATGTTGGATGCATGCTTTAATGTTGCTATTAGAGTTTCACTTAGGGCTTCAATAGTCATCAAATCGCCTTGGTGACGCGGTCGAGACAAATTATCGCCTGCAATATCTTGTGGCGAGAACACCTCTCGCCTCGCCCGCTGCCACACCGGATCCACGTTTTCTTCAGATTCCTTGATTGACTGCTGCTGAAATTGGGAACCACTGGCAATCGGAAAATCCACTTCGAGGAAAAAAAGTGCTCCGTAACCCTGCAGATAAACTGCATCTGCGTTTCGACGATTGGAACTGAAGAAATTGCCATAGTCAACAAATACTCCCTCAATCAGGCTGGACTTGGGAATTTCCTTCTCCAATATGTGCAACATAACGCGCATATCCTCCATTGTGGCCTCGAATTCTTCCGGCTTGACTTCTGTGGTTGGGATTACAGTGACTTTCGCTCGCTCACGGCCGATAACAGCAGTTGCATGTCCCGAACGAACACTGCGTCTAGCAGTTCGTGACCGTGCCTGGTCCGAAAGTTCGGGCATGCCATCTTTAATGTTCGTGGTAACGTTGAAATATGATTCGCTGGGCGGGTCGAATGCGATACCTTCTTTTTCCAGCGTGATTTCACCGCTCCAGCCGTAGGGAACCTTTACGCTATACCTTCCTTGTGAATCGGTGATATCAGAACCGCCGCCCTTATTTGCCCGCATCTGGACGCCTTGAATCGGTGTTCCACGAATGGCTATCCTTCCCGAAATAGTAAGCGTCTGCTTTTCAGCAACGTAGTCCTCGCGAGTCATATCTGCGACGACAGAGTTGTAAGTTCTACTGGCAGGTCTGAAGATATGACCCTCTTTTTCCGGCTTGACTGTGCCGGACCAGCCATACTCGACGGTAGCAGTGTATTTGCCACCCCTATCAGTAACAGGTGTTCCAGGCAGACCCAGCATAAGTGCACCGTAGGTGCCCGTTGTACCCGCGATCGTAATGGTAAGCAACCTGCCAGCGAAGTTCTGATTAGCCTGATCGGCTCTAACGTTAGAAAACATTCGTGAAGGAGGTTCAAATTTGTAACCTTCCTTTTGGGGCGTAACAGTACCACTCCAGCCATAATCGACTTTAGCCGAGTAAATACCTGCCTCATTGCTAATCGGCTCTCCAGGCAGACCTTGCATCACCACTCCATCCACGCCAACTGAGCCAGAGATGGTCAGCGTCTCTTTCCCAGTAAAATCCTCTTGAGAAAAAGTAGTAGCTGCTATCATAAAATTTACCAAGGTGACAAAAATGATAATTACGGTGCGCGATTTCATCTTTTGTTCCTTTCATTTGTCGTACACGATTAACACCTTCAAAAAACGGTTCCCATTGAAACAGAAATCAGATCAGTTAATTCTGCACTGAGGGCAAGAGCTCGCTAGTCTGTTCAGCCAGCAATCCCAAGCCGCTTCCAAGTTGGGCTCTATCTTCTAAGCGACGCAACTCGAT
>CAYSPM010000062.1:0-14805 GCA_964432925.1 uncultured Pirellulales bacterium
ACGCCGGTTGGGCATTTTTTCCATAGCAGCTTCGATCTTCTCGCTGGGTTGATACTATATTACCCTTGAGAGGAAATTACTAATGCGGCTACTTGGTAGATCGGTGCAGAAAACTCGATTGTGGGACAGGATCACAAGTCAACGGTGATTAAGGTACACTAAGTTTTCCATCATCCCTTGCGACGTGATAGTATTTCTTTCGGAAGAATACTTCGTATCTCTCTTCGGACGCGTCGTGCGAGTCTGACGCTCTGCTGTGCTTCAGCCAGTGGAATGGGCTCGTAATCACCGGGATAACGAGTTACCGTGGCATAAGCGGTAAGGCGTCTTTGCTCTTCAACGCTCAATCGTAGCCAGATGCTTTCCGGAAGCAGCGTAACCAAATGCTCGATATCATGAGTTCTGGGAGAATCAATGCCTTTATAGACCAGGAAAGCCTTTAGATATTTTTCTACACACTGCTGAGCGTGAAAACACACTGTATCAGTCGGACAATCTATGCCCATTTTCAATGTGTACGAGGCGGTCTTAAGGTCATTCTCAGCCTTGATGATCTACTCGCGGGCGATAGCATCGGTTCTGCTATTTTCGTGCATACAGCAGCTTCCCTTCCCGAGCAGCAGGCCGTTCGAGCGTACCAATAATCTCCCTGCGCCAATCGAAGTCATGTGGGGTGACCACGATGACATCCTTGGCAACAGGAATGTCGTGCAGAGCCACCGCAATCTCTATGGCCTTTTCGCGTTTGGAGCCCGAAACAGGCATCACGACAAGCAAGTCCACATCACTATCTAGCCCTGCCTGTCCACGGGCGTGCGAGCCAAAAAGAATTATTTTATCCGGCTGGAATTGCGTTGCGATGCGTTTCACCATCTGCCGGATATATCTCTTCGTCGAGTTCTGGACTCTGGCCATACTTGTTTCCCTTTTATCCTGAAACTGCCAGGCCGCTTCTGGCGAATTCAGTACATTCTTTACCACTTCCATGATACAAATCAAACGACATATTTGCAAGGCACAGATCAATGAGGAGAACCCCGAGATAATCCGCCAAAAAGACGGCGGACAAGCTTGCGGGGCTAAATATTACGAGATACGATTTACGATTTACTATTCACGAGCTTGGCGGTTTTACCGACATAGATAATTACGCCGGTAGGGCATTTGTCTATGGCGGTTTCTGTTTGTTCGGTGGGTTCATATCGTGCGTAGTCAACGCGGGCAAGATTGTCCTCAACAGTAAATATATCGGTTTGCTTGGCACATAGGCCGCAACCGATACAACCGACCTTGCACATTGAGCGGGTGACTTTGCCAGTCTCTTTGCTGTTGCAGGCAACGGTTAACATGTTCTCTTGGCTGAACGGGACCATCTCTATCAGATTACGTGGACAGGCCTTCGAGCAGGCGGTGCAGCCGGTGCATTTTTCGTAATCTACCACTGCAAGGCCATCAATTATGTGCAACGCATCGAACCGACATGCTGCTACGCAGTCACCGAAGCCAAGGCAGCCAAAGTTGCAGGCTTGGACGTTAGCTAAGGCGTTTGCGGAGGTGCAGGTTTGTATGCCCTGGTATTTTGCGTAAAAGGTTTTGTCGTCGGTATGAGCCCGACAGTGCACAATTGGCCTTTGGTTAGGGCCGGAGTCGCTGACCTGAAGATTTAATATGGATGCGATTTTTGTGGAGGTTTCAGGCCCGCCGGGTGCGCATCTGCCGAGCAGTTCAGGGTTATTTAAAACAGCTTTAGCATACTGTGAGCAGCCGGCAAAGCCGCAAGCGCCGCAATCGAGATTCGGCAGGGCTTGGTGGATCTGCTCGACTTTTGGGTCGACTTTAACCTTTAACTTTTCACTTGCTATCAGTAGCACAATCGCAAAGCCAGTGGCTAAGCCAAGCATAGTTAAACCAGCAGGCCAGATGTTATTGAATAATTGACTATTGACTATTGACGATTGAAAATTAGTAAGGGATATACTGTACAGCCAAATACAATTGAAAATAGTAAATAGAAAATAGTAAATTGCTATCGTCATTTTATCATTCCGGCAAAACCCATAAAGGCTAAAGCAAGCAGTCCAGCAGTAATTAAAGTTATCGGTGCCCCTTTAAGACATGCGGGGACATCAGCTATATTAAGGTTTTCTCGGATACCAGCCATGATGCATATTGCCATTGTAAAACCAATCCCCGCGCCAAAACTGAGGACCACCGCCTCTAAAAGGTTGTCGATGCCCCAGAGGTTGATAAACAGGCACAGACCCAAAATCGCACAATTCGTGGTAATCAATGGCAGAAAGATGCCGAAGCTTTCATAGAGCATGGGGAAGAACTTGCGCAGATACATCTCGACGAGCTGAACGGCTCCGGCAATGACCAGTATAAAGCAGACGTAGCGAGTGACTTCGAGATTCATCGGAATCAGGATAAGATGGTCTATCAACCATGTAAGTGTCCCGCTTAGTGTGACGACAAAGGTTACAGCCAGGCCCATGCCGAATGCCATATCGATTCGGCCGGAGACGCCAAGATAAGGGCAGATGCCCAGAAACTTCGTCAACACGAGGTTGTTTACTATGACTATGGATATGAAACCTGTCAGTAGAATGCTCAGTGTGTCCATACGTTCTGCCTTATTACGAACGATTTTTTGTAATCTGGTTTACAAGTCCCAACAATAATCCTAAAGTCAAGAATGCTCCTACGGGCATGCTAAGCGCAGCCCATGGTACAAATGCGCTGGGCATCATCTGTGTTTCAAATATCTTACCAGTCGAGAGCAGTTCCCTTATAGTGCCCAGGACGCATAAAGTAAATGTGAAGCCCAAGCCCATGCCGAGTGCATCAATTATACTCACAGTGAGATTATTTTTACTTGCGCAGGCTTCTGCACGGCAGATGATGATACAGTTAACAATGATAAGCGGTACGTATGGCCCCAGGGCTTCGCTCATTCTGGGGACGTATGCCTTTAAAAACAAATCTGCGATAGTGACAAAGGTTGCTATCGTCAGAGTGAACATCAATATCCTCAGGTGTGGTTTGAGCAGCTTCCGCATAAGACTAACTACGATGTTGCTACACACAAGCACGAAGATTACACAAAGCCCCATGGTCAAGGCAGGCTTCAGGGCTGCTGTAACTGCAAGTGTTGGGCACATTCCCAGCAGGAGCCGAAAAACGGGGTTTTCCCGCCACAATCCAGCCAGAAATGTTTGTTGGTATATGTTTGGTATATCACTGGTTTTTGTCATTGCCGATTAGTCCATGCTGTTGCAACTGCTGTTTTATCTGAATAAGTGAGTTGTTTATTATATTGATAACCGACTGGCTGCTGACAGTAGCGCCGGTTATAGCGACAATTTCTTCGTCGATTTTTTCGGGGTCTCCGGTTTTTGCAAGTGTGAGTCCTTCGGTAGGTACGCCCTTAAACTGATTTTGGTAGTAATTATTTTTTATCTGATCTCCGAAGCCCGGGGTTTCATTACTGGCCAGGCAGTCAAAGCCAGCAAGCGTTTTAAAATTGTTATCAACAGCAATGATGAGTTCGATTTTGTCGGCAAAGCCTGGTCCTGATGTATTGAAGCTCCAGCCAATACATTTGCCTTTTTTTGAAAGGGCCTTGTAGACTGTGACTTTTTGTTTTTTCCCTTGTAGCGAGTTTATTTCGATCTCCAACTTTATGGGGATAAAGTCTCTGGCTTGCCGTAGCAGGGAAGCGGTAAGGGTATTTAGTTTATTGATTTTATTTTGTTGGATTTTAGGTGACAGTGCGGCATCGGTGACAGCTATAAGCAACCCGAAGCAAAATGCTGCCACAATCAATAGCCAGCTTTGTTGAATAAAGTGTTTTATCTTAAGCACCTGGTTTGCCTCCAGCAGGGATGCGCTTACAAAGTCTGTCGATAAGAGGGGTGATGGCGTTCATCAGAAGAACCGAATACATGAGGCCTTCCGGGTATTCTCCGATGATTCGTATGAGCATTGTAATTGTTCCCACGCTGGCACCGAAAAGCCACATCCCTCTTCTTGTCAATGGAGCAGTTACAGGATCGGTGGCTATGAAAAAGGCGCCGAGCAACAAAGCACCGCTGGTTAAGTGGAACAGTGGCTGGACGTAAGCATCCGAGTCTACCAAGTATGCAACTCCTGCAAAAACGAACGCAGATAATAAAACAGCCAGCGGAATATGAATATTTATTGTCCGTCTTATTAATAGATACAGCCCACCGATCAATAAAGCGATTGCGCTTGTTTCGCCGAGACAGCCGCCCACGTTGCCGGTGACGGTAGCAAGCAACTGCTCTTGACTGTACTGGTCAGCTCCAAGTTCTTTCTTTATGGCGGTTTTGCTCCAGGCTAATGGGGTCGCCTGTGTTCTTGCATCTATTATGTTGTCCTGGGTGATATTAGGCATTGCGTTATCGATGGTAGCGGGGACCGTCCATGTCGTCATTAGCGCGCCGAAAGAGGCTGTAAGAAATGCTCTTCCGACCATAGCTGGATTAAAGATATTACAGCCGAGTCCGCCGAAGACCATCTTGCCGATTGTTATAGCAAAGATACTTCCGATGATTGCGGCCCAGATGGGTAGTTTTGGTGGAAGTGACAGCGCCAGAATTAGGCCTGTAACGACGGCGCTGAGGTCGTCGATCGAACCGGGTTTCTTGCGAATCAAATTACACAGCCACTCGGCTGCTATCGATGAGGTGACACAGGTGGCGATGAGAATAAGGGCGTGTACGCGAAAGTAGTAACCAGCCGCGACCACGACGGGAGCCAGGCCAATCAGGACGTCGGCCATGACGCTGCGAGTAGAGAGCGGTTCACTTATGTGTGGTGCACAGGAAACCTTTATATCCTTGAGCATGCCTATTATCCTGCAAAAAGTAGCGTAACTACAGCCGAGATTATGCTGGCATCCTTTTCTTTTGTCTGGCAAGAAAGATTTTACCGGTCCGGATGTAACCGGTCAGCTCTATGTTGGCTGGGCAGACGTAGCTGCAACAGCCGCACTCAGTACAGGCATTAATATAATAGTTTTCTGCTAATTCCAGCAGATTGCTTTTCACCGCGTGGGCGATTTTTGTTGGGTTCAAGTTTTCGGGACAGACCTGCAAACATCTGCCGCAGCGAATACAATTTGTTTGGCGCCTTTGGAATTTAGCTTTACCTATTTGTTGTTTGGTTAAGATAGTTATTGCGCCAGTTGTCTTGGTAACAGGCGTTTTCAAATCGGCGATCGCTATTCCCATCATAGGTCCACCGACAACCACCTTAGCTGATTTTTGTGTGACGCCGCCACAGAATTCTATAAGGTCTTCTACAGATATGCCTATGGGAACATAGTAGTTTCCTGGATTGGCGATTGCTTCACCGGTGACAGTCACCACTCTGTACGTTAAGGCAGAGCCAGCGAGGACGGCTTCAGCGATTGCCGCCACGGTGGCGACGTTCAGAACTACCACTCCGATCGCCGGGGGAATACCTCCGGTAGGGACGTTTCTATTTAAAAGCGCCTTTATTAGTTGTCTTTCGCCTCCCTGAGGATATTTTGTTTTTACAGGCACAACTCTGATGTTGCTTGTGTTAGTTGAGTGTTGTAATGCTGTATTTATTGCCTCGATTGCTTCTGGCTTATTGTCCTCTATGCCTAAAATTACGTTTGAACACCCACAGGCTTTTTTAGCCAGTTTAATACCGGCGATTATTTGGTTTGTCCATTCCAGCATTATCCGGTAGTCGCAGGTTATGTATGGCTCGCACTCGCATCCATTTATGATCAGGCTATGTTTGGGCAGCCGGGGATTGGGCTCTATCTTCACTCGTGTCGGAAAACCTGCACCACCCATTCCTACAATGCCAGCCTGGCGGACAGCATCGCATATCTGTTCCGGTGTATATTCGTTTTCGTTGAAATCTTTTTCGAGCTTGAAGAAGGAACGTTTCAGTCGCGTATGCGGATATGCTTCTATGACAACTGCCATACTTCGACCGAGGACTGGATGTGAGCGTAGGGCGATTTCCTTTACTTTGCCGTCGATGGGAGAGTGAACGGGCGCTGAGACGAAGGCATCTGCATCGCCGATTTTCTGGCCTGCCTGGACCATATTTCCCTTTCTTACGAGAGGCTGGCAGGGAGCGCCGGTATGCTGGCTGAGCATTATGGCGACTTCTTTAATACTTGGTCCCGGCTGGATTTGGCTGTTTCGCGTGAGGTCTTTGCTTTCTGGGGGATGTACTCCGCCGCCAAAGGAATATTTGCCTCTAATATCAACTGTCATCTTTTAAGATAATTCCAGAGTTACCTGTTTTTTGCGAAATATTTGCCGAGCAGCCTTATGATCAATATAAGCCCAATAGTCACCGACAAAGCGAGCATGAAAACAAGGGCCATTTGCAACGGGTTTTTCATCATAGTACCAGCCAATAGTCTGTCAAAGATTGCAAGGCACGCGAGCAGAACTAATAAGGGCAGTAAGAAAGCGACGATGACTTGATACGTAACCGAAGGACCTTTGAGTTTTGCCAATTGTTGGTAGCGCTGCTGGCAGCTCTGTCCTTGGCTGCAATCTTGACAGAATTTTTCGTTTACCATATTCTTTCCTACTGGTGAAAATGAAATTTACTTTATAATAGATTTAACGGGGACTTTCAAACAATACTTTCGTAGTTTCAGGTGGAAACATGTGCAATAAGGCAAGACTTTTGATACTAGTGCTTATTCTGGGTTTGTGTGCTGGTTGTGCGGTCAACCCGATAAGTGGCGAGGAAGAGCTGATGCTTTTTGCGCCGGAGGACGACATCGCGCTTGGTCGCCAGTATGCACCTATGGTGGAAAAAGAATTGGGCGGCAGCATTGCCGACGAGCGCCTGCAGGTCTATATTGACAGGGTTGGCCAAAGGATTGCCAGTGTCTGTCATAGGCCTGATTTGGAGTATCATTTCACGGCTGTGGAACATGTGTCAATCAACGCAATTGCCGTGCCTGGTGGATACGTGTTTATCACGCGGGGGATGCTTGAGAAACTGACGAGCGAGGCTCAACTGGCGGGGATATTGGGTCACGAAGTAGCGCATGTCGTTGCACGGGATAGCGCAGCGGCTATCAGCCGACAGTATGGCATGAATATGTTACTTCTGGCGGTTCAGGCCAGTGGCGCACCTGGAGGTGCAGTGCGAGCGGCGGCGTTCACGAGACAGATACTTAGTCTTCGATATAGCAGGAAGGATGAGAAAGAAGCTGACCTTGCCGGATTAGACTACATGGTGCGGGCCGGCTACAATCCTTATGGTATGGTCGAGACAATGCAGATGCTCCAGGAGCAACAAACTTTTCGGCCTATTGAGTTCTTTTCAACACACCCTTTACCTGAAAACCGCATTGGATATTTGACCGAGACAATTAACGACAGATACTGGAGTCTAAAAGGACTGAAAACCAGCCAAGATAGCTACCGTACAAATGTTCTAGGACCTTTGCAGAAAATTGAGAAAAAGAAGAAGTAGTCGACTTTCCGGCTGTTATGGTGGACGTTGGATCTACATTAAAACTGTTCACGAGTAATCCGCATTACACGGATTATTTCTCAGCGAGTTGTGAAGTTACTTTGTCCTCAATGAAAAACCCTGCGGAAAAACCGCAGGGTATAAAGGACTTTTAAGTGGAAATTCTGTTTTTCACTGTTGAAATAAAATTTACGTATCCCCGAAATGTTCGCTAATTGAACTGTCAAAAGCAGTTTATTTGGATTCAGCTTGTTATCTAACTGCGCGGGCTTTTCGTTCTGCTTCTATCTTGCTGTATCCGCATTCAGGACACTTGTCGGCATATGTGGCAGACCTACCGTAAAAGAATATATGGCCGCACTTTTCACACTTGACGGCTCTGTACGCGCTTTCCTGACCACACTCTTTACAGGTAATAATTTGGTTCCCGGACATGGCTACGGCAGGATTTTCCTTCGCCTTTCTTTCCAACTCTAAGAAGTAGTCTTTTTTATCCATTTGATATGTGGCGCCGCAGTCTGCATTGTTGCACTTGACCCAGATTAATTCACCACGTTGTATGCTATCGATACCAGTAGGTCCCTGTGACCGAAACTTAAAGAAAATTACGGCGGCCAAAATGATGCACACGACAACGACGACCACATAAATTGTATTCTTCATATTGAGGCCTCCAAATAAAAGCTACAATTTTGCCTTTGTATTATAGGCAATCAGACTACCATCTGTGGTGTTTGTTGTCAAATGCTTATTTGTTTTAATTTGTTAATGGATTAGGTCTTTGTGGTTTTTGATATTTGCTGGGACGCCCTCTGCAGTATCCTGCTTGGTTCCTCGGGACAGCCCGTCCGAGCTGAGAGGTAGGCCGATTCGATAACCGCCAGAACATTGAGGTTTTCTCCAGCGCTGCTGCAAAGTAGATTATTATCGGGCGATAGAATGCTGAGAGCGAAGTTCTGCAATAACTTTTTTGTGCAATGAGCCATATCGTCATCGTATTGTCGTTGCTCAATTATCTGGCCGGAACCGTCGGTGACAGTAAGCCGGTTCATGGAGGCTTTAATCGTTTTTTCTTTGCCATATATTTTAAGAGATTCCTCTTTAACGCCAGCGGTGACATGTTGGCAGGCTGTTAAGTTGCCTATGAGAGTATCGTTGAATTTCATTGTGACAATCGCTGTGTCTTCAGTCCGATACAGGCGCTGTTGTTTATCGCAAGCCTGGTTAGTGTTCAGTGAGTAGACCTGCTGGGGTATGGGCAGATTCCAGAGTATTTGATCGAAAAGGTGATAGCAATTATGTAGCAAGACGCCTCCACCAGCTAGCGTTGGATCTGTATACCAGGCAGGATAAACCGGATCATAACAGGTATAAGCAACAGTTATTAGAAAAACATGTTCAATCTGATTTTGCTGCAATAACTCTCGCACCCGAATAAAACTCTGGGCGAATCGCATCGGTGTAGCGACAGCGAAAATTGTGTTGTTATTTTGAGCGAGCTGTGTAAATCGGACTGCTTCGTCGAAATTGCGAGCTGCTGGAGCAAGTTTGAGAATATTGAACTTTTTCTTTATTGCGGTGCATATATGCTCATCGCAAGTATGCGTCGGGCCAGCGACCAGAAGACAGTCGAATTGATTTTGAACGATTAGTTGTCGGTAGTCGTCATAGGCTGTACTATCGTATTGTTTTGCGGTTTTCTCTGCTAAAGTGGTGTTGTTGTCTGCGACAGCTTGGATATCAAAGTATTTGGTTTGCGACGCTGCTTTAAGTAGATTTTGACCTTGCTCATTTAATCCAAGGACTGCGGTTTTTAATTTAACTTCGCTCATCTTCTTACATCAAGACTGTGTTTATTATTGTCCAATAAGCTGTGTCGGACAACGTCCTTATTTGATGAGTCTAATTTTAGATACTTTTTACCAAAAAGGAAACTACTATAAGACACGATTCTTAATTCTTCGAAAAACCGTCAAGGTTTTGTGTAAATAGTGGATGATTTCCCTTATGGTGTGCCTATTGTTCTTTTACACATGTTTTGGGGGTTATCATGCCCACATCGTCAAACACAGATCCTTTATATCGAGAACAGTTAGCCTCGCGTTGGAAAGTCCGGCAAGAAAAAAGAAAACTTAGACTTTTCGCCTAACTAATGCCAGTCGCGCTGCGGATTTTTCAGCTCTTTTATCGCTTCAAGCTCCAGAATTGCTTGTTTGTCACGTGGGTGTTTCATTGCCTTTTTCGTCCTGATCAAAGCATCCAGGCTCAGTACACGGAGCTGCGCACCTTCTGCTTCGATAAGCTCACTTGCGATCTTGATTTTTTGTAATCTCCAATGCCATCTATAGAACTTAGACAGTCCAACTGGCCGATATCCGTATCGAGATTCAGGTTTTTGAATTGTCCACAAGTTTTCTTTGTGAGTCTAAGCTTCTTGCGCTGTGGTGTCAACCGGTGGACAGGGTGAAGGTCGGAGATGGCTTTTTGCAGACGCAGCAGATTTGCAGGCGAAAAGTCACAGCAGATGTCGATATCCTGGGTCACACAGGTGCAGCCGTGAATGACGCCGGCAAAACCCCCAACTATAACGAAGTCAACACTTGCATTGGCAAGTCTTTGCAGCAAGTTAAAAAAATCGCTGCTCACAGGTGTTTCGCTTTCCACAATTTCTCTGCGGTGTTGAGCGCGGATTGATGTTGTCTGATACGCTCTATGTAGCTTCTACTGATATTGGCGGTGAGCAGACTTACGTCAATTCCATAGTCCATCGCTATTTGAATCGGATCCGCTGGTCGGGATCGCACCCTAACTGATTCATTCTTTTTGGTCATTGCCGCCATATCTAAAGTGTAGATACTTTAAGAAATCCGTTCAATGTGAATCCAAGTAAAAAAATGGCTTTCCGGGAACAGGTCTTTTGATTCAGGACCAGTTAAGCCACAAAAAAGCCTCAATCACAGTTTTCATTTGAGACTTTTGTTTTTCGGTCTTTCCGGAAGTCCGTTATGCCATAGATAGCCGCGCTAATGCCGCCAAGTGCTACAGCAAATCCTTTATCCACCGGTAGAGCCAGCAACCAGGTGACACCAATGAAAGCAAGTGAAACTAAAAGCGCCGAAAGAGCCGAACCGGCTAATAGTCTTGCAAACTTGGAGCCTATACTAAGATTTCCGAGCAGTTTTTCGATAATCATCGCACTTTACCTCACCAATATAATAACTCAGCAAACGTAGCTCAATCATTCTTTTGATAGTAAAGCATAGTACCCCATTTAGTGATGGCCATTGCACCCATAACTACAAGCATCTGCCAGCTTAGGGATCCTCGCATAAGAAGCTCATAAATCATAAGCACACCCATTACTATCACACCAACGATGGCAGCAAAGCGCGTCGAACGCAGACGATGTATCAGAAATCGTTCGTCCATTATGGATCATCTCCTTTCAAATAGTTCATCAGTTGGACAGCCGAAAAAACTGGCAATCTTTAGCGCCAAAGGCAAACTCGGCACATACCGCCCACGTTCGATCGAAATAATAGTCTGTCTTGAGACACCGACTACCTTGGCTAACTCTTCCTGAGTAAGTTCCAACCGGTTACGGTATTCTTTTATATGGTTGATAACCTGCTTTCTCATAGATTGACTTTCTAATTTATGTAGAGCGTGCTTTACAAAGCATATTATAAGACGAATGACATGTTAAGCTTACTTTACATTAAAAAAATTTTTCTCGAACAGGACAAGTGTGAACAGAAGTGTTGCTCAAAGAAGAAGATAAAGATACTACGGCTGCCAATTGGTCGTAGACGATAATGATTCGGATAAGGGTATATCGTTGGAAATCACACTTGGGACTCTGGAGCCCCCCAGAGAACGTGCCATATTACGAACGAGCTCTTCGGAATCGTATTTAGATACCCAGTCCAAGACTTTGGCGAACTGCTGGTCCGAATTCTTGGCTAATAGGTAAACAACCATCATACGCACAGGCCATTTAGTATTGCTCAGATTCTCAGCCACTGCGCTGATTAATTCGTGGTCCATTGAAAAGTCGAGCATCTCAGACATGGTGTGTACCTTAACCTCCCACTCTCCGTCAGCAGGATGCAGTAACAGCCCAGATTCATGTAAAAAAGCAGACTTCAATAATTCCGGCATCCAGTCTGCGTACTTGAATCGGTATAGCGTCCCTTGCTCAGCCATTGCATGCTGTTCTTTCAATAGGCCCAGGAAAAGCTCAGCCGTTTTGATCTTTTGACCTGTCTGACCTATTGAGATTGAATTGAACCGATTTCTAAGATACTCGCCGCTCAGTTCGATGCCTGACCGCGTCACTACTATTGTGGCTGGCTTGATATCCACCAGCCTGTTACTAACGCGGTTCTGTGGAGTTATGGCAGGATCTAAATACAGGACAAACTCTATGCTGAGCGATGCCTGTGGATAGGTCATAAGTATCCGCTTAAGCTCACCGACGACAAGCGGAACAGTGGTGAGAATACCTCGCTTGGGTTCGACAAGTAAATCAGTGCGAATTTTACGCGACACAAGATTCGGTATCTTTCTATTTATATCACCGCTGATGTTAGCATCAATCCTTATATTGCCTCTGAACAATCCGTCATCACTAACAACAAGTGGCTCGGCGGAGTTATTTACTATTGCAACAATACCATTGAATTTGGCACCGTAGGAAAACTTGTTGCCCCGGATGCTGAACTGTACAGAAATCGCCTCGTAAGGACTGGTAAATTTTGGAATGACATGTTGCCCAAGGCTGTCACTTAGTACCGTCAAAACGACATCGGGGTCTATCGGCGGGACATACTCGCTGCCATGCTCGGAAAGAATCTGCTTGGCACACTCAGCAGTCATGGATCCGGGGTCCCTGTTGATCACAGATTTTAAGGTCTTGATCCCTTTTTCTTTTTCTCCCTCGGCCAGTTGGATCGCCGCCTGCACCAAATCTGCAATTTGTGTGTGCTCATGGCTTTCGATAAGCGGCTTGGCCCATTCTAACTGGTCATTCATCAGAAGCGCGTATGCCAGGATAGCTGCCGCTGCTGGCGAATTGGGCTCGGTCGAATAGGCTTTATTAGCCCAGTCCAAGGCACTCGCTGCGTCCTGCGAAGCAAAACAGTAGAACCACGCAAATTGCTTGGCCCCAATTTGTGGCGAATAGCCACTCTCGCCGGTTTCCGCACCAACTTTGTCGACCACTGGGCCTCGCTCAAGTAGTTCCTGAGCCTTCTGCTCCGCTGCTCTGAATATACGATTTGCTTCCTCGCTATTGCCGCTCTTCTCGGCTGCTTTACCAGCAATAGCCTCAAGAAGAATGTCAAATCGTCCTGTCTTTCGTACTTGGTTGGCTATCCTCAAACACTTGAGTTCACTTCGCGGCGTATTATAACTACATATTGCCCATGGAAGATAAATTTGCGTTGGCATATCTTCGCTTGGGTACAGATAATTGAACAGATCGGCGCAATATTCGTAAGCACCACCTGCTATCTCGCAAAGCTGAAGCCGTTCTGCAAATCGCGCAAAATTTAGAGCTGCCTCCATATCCAAAGGATTTTCACGTAATACCAGCCGGAGGTGCTCTAAATACACCAATGGATTGACTTGTTCTGGCGTAAGCTCGGCAAGCTTGGCAAAAGCCAGCTTGTTATACTTGTCATTGTCATAGGCCCGTAGCATATAGAAACGAGCAGATTCCATATCCCCCTTCTCGGCCTTGAGCAAACCGAGCATCGATGATAACTCAGAATCAACTGCAGGGTGCTTACCACTGAGATTTGCTAACATATCTTCGAGCAATTTCTCACGTTGCTCACGAGAATTTACTCTGTCCAGTAGATACTGAACCGCCTCTTTCACTACTTCATAGTCAATCGAAGTGCTAATGTACTCCGATAGCCATTCAGTAACCTGTTCGGAATGATCCTGTAGCGTATGTTTGCAGGCTACTCTTATTAGCATTGGCCTAATATGGTCGTTGCCGGAGTCCAGTCTCTCCGCTGCATTCAGAAGCACTATCGCCTGCTCAGCTTCTTGTTCCGTGATTTCAGGGAAATTCGATAGTTCAGAAGCTATCTCATAGAATACTTGACTTGCGCTGGGTGAAGATAAAACCTCAGTTCTAATTGAAGACTTGACATACTGTTCTAAGTCGAGGGGATTTTCTACGCCCAGTCCTTGAGCCCAGACTGATACCGAGCAAAAGATCACAGCCGAACAAACCGCCAAGAACCTATCCTTGAGCATTCGTCTCTCCTTGAACACGACAAGAGCCGTGCACCTACTATTTCGGGAAATCATCACTTGCTCTTTAGACAGAATCAGACCGTAGGTAGTGAATTTACTGGCCTTTGGCTCCATTTGGGTCCCAATGCGCATTTTCCTGATAAAATACCAATAACTCTCGATTCTGTCTGGCTGAAGCATCGTTCTGCCGCCAGGACCAATCTGTTTCTCGCCGGAGCAACGGTGATATTTCAGCTAAGTCTTTTAATATCAATTATATAAACGACATGACTCCACCATCCGGCCCTGTTGCCCGCCTTGTTAAAAAACCACCGTGAACACCCAAAATCGAGCATGACAGGCGAGACTTTTTCCGAGATAGTTTATCGGTACCACCAGATGAGACTCGCGTCAAGACCTAAGCAACACGCGATTAGCGATTCATGTAAGTATAATCGATCCTATTTTGCGCCAGCAGAAATCAGCTTTATAGGACGTCAGAATCACAAGGAGATCAATCATTTTGAGATTATTTTTCGAGGTAAATTTTTAAAAATTATGTTTTGGGGGATAATTTTGATTTGATCTTAGGAGTAATCGTTGTTTTTGGACGAAAAAAGGGTGTGATAAAGTCAGCTTGTAGGGTATGGGCAAAATAGGCAAGACAAATGGAGTGAAAAATGAGCATAAAATGACAAGAAATGAGCAGAAATGCACGCTTTTATGCAAAAATTGGCAGAAATGAACACTTTTTGAACCACCTTTTTGGGGGCTTTTTCGTATTGCGGATTTCGTATTGCGTATTGCGTACATGGTGATACCAATTGTGCTTGATATTTGCGTCCTTGTCATTTCGACCATAGGGTTGCGAAGCAACCCAACGTGAAGAAATCTATTAAAAAGCAGATTTCTCGACTCCGCTTCCCCTTCGACTTCGCTCAGGGCTAAAGGCTAAATCGCTCGAAATGACAAGAATAAGCGCATTTATTATTCACAATCAGTATGATTGGTTATTTGTGATTGGTGATTAGTAAATGATAGCTTGAT
>CAYSPM010000063.1:0-14489 GCA_964432925.1 uncultured Pirellulales bacterium
TCATAGACAGATTTGATTTAATGAAGATTTATGGAGAGGAGCAGTACAGATCTAATGCAAGGAGAATGCTTGGACAGAGTACCGATGTTAAAGTCTCCAGCGATGGCATCGTCCGTATTTCGGTGACTGATATTGACCCGAATAGAGCAGCGGCTATTGCAAACGCTTATGTAGAGGAGCTTGATCAGCAGAATAAAGCTTCCCAAGCCATACTCACAACCTTCAATAGTCGGCAAACCTGCCTCGTGCTACGTAGCGCTTCGCAGAGTAATATTGGATAGACTAATGTATCCTTCTTTTTCCAGATGCAGGATAACACTCTGGACACACTCTTGCGGCGACAGATCAGTAGTATCAATGGTTATCTCGGCATCATTTGGCTTTTCATAAGGGTCAGAGACGCCGGTAAATTCTTTGATGATCCCTGTCCGGGCCTTGGCGTACATACCCTTGCGGTCCCTTTGTTCGCACACGTCGACCGGCGTAGCCACGTGCACCAAGACAAAGCCACCCACCGGCTCAATCATTTCTCTTATTTCCTTGCGAATGCGATCATAGGGAGCAATCGGTGCACAAACAGCGATCCCACCGTTTTTGGTTATCTCCGAAGCTACCCATCCGATGCGGCGAATATTGATGTCTCGATGCTCCTTCGAGAAGCCCAGTTCTGAAGATAAGTGTCTGCGAACAAGATCGCCATCCAGCAGTGTCGTAGGCCGGCCACCGATCTCCATCAGTTTCGTAATCAAGACATTAGCCAGCGTGGATTTGCCGGAACTGGGCAGGCCTGTAAAGAATACTGTAAAGCCCTGTTTGCTTCGCGGCGGATAGGTCCGCCTGAGCTCAGCTATCACTTCAGGGAAAGAAAACCACGATGGGATATCTTTGCCAGCTGCCAGGCGAGCTCGAAGTTCTGTGCCGGAAATGGACTTGGCTTTGACACTTTCACCCACTTGGTCAATCGGCATGTATGTATCTTTATCCTCAACGTAAACCATCATTTTGAAGGGCACCATCTGTATCTGCAATTCTTCCTGGTGTTTCTGTAAAAGATGCTGTGCTTCGTAAGGTCCATAAAACGGCTGACCGGATGAATCTGACCCCGGTCCTGCGTGGTCTCGGCCAACTATCAAATGCGTACAGCCGAAGTTTTTGCGAATAATTGCGTGCAATACCGCTTCACGTGGACCGCCCATCCGCATAGCCAAAGGCAGTAAGCTCAATATAGCAGTATTCTTTGGATAGTAACCTAAAACCGCCTGATAACATCTAACCCGCGTGTAATGATCTACATCTCCGGGCTTGGTCATTCCTACTACCGGGTGGATAAGTAAGTTGGCCTCTAACTCTGCAGCCGCTCGAAAGGTCAGCTCTTGGTGCGCCCTGTGCATTGGATTGCGGGTCTGGAATGCTACCACCTTACGCCAGCCCAGGGTAGCAAACTTCTCGCGCAGCTGCTTTGGCGTATACCGTAGCTCAACGAAATCATAATGGTCCGGCAGCCTTACAGCCTCGACCTTGCCTCCAACATAGAACGGATTTGTGTTGTACAATAGATATCTTACCCCTGGATGCTCCTCGTTGGTGCTTCCAAAGACGTGTTTTGTCTCTGCTTTTAAGTTCGGCTGCCAGATGTCCTCAACATGTAAAGCTGCCAGCATACTGCCTTCAAGATCACGGAGGGCAAGTAAATCTCCAATTTTAAGGTTCTTGGCTACTTGTTCTGTCACATCGAGCGCAATCGGTATAGGCCAGATTGTACCATCTGCAAGCCGCATGTCGCTGCAGACATTTTCGTAATCGGCTTGATTCATAAAGCCCTGCAACGGTGAGAAACCGCCGTTTGTAAGAAGTTCTAAATCACAGATCTGTCGTGATGTTAGATTCCACGATGGCCATTCCCGAGACGCAGTTTTCATATCCGCCGCCTGCTCTTCATTGACCATTAGATCTATCAATCTGACACCATGCGGTCTGATTAAATGTTTTTGCATTGTTTAGAACTCCTTTATGTTGTTGCTCTTTTTACTAACAATACATGGCTTCGTACACACGAAAACAAAGGACAAAACCATGTTCATTTTGACGAAAGAGCAAGGTATTGTAACAAGCGTTTGGTAATCCCGCAAGGAATTCTGTGAACATAGACAGCTCACAGCTCAGGGCTGCAGGCAGCAGTTCAATTTCGCTGGCACAATTCTGGAGCAGCGTCTCTGCGATGCTGGCGCAGCCGTCGAAATTACCATCGATCTGGAAAGGCTGATGAGCGTCAACATGTTCGGATAAGTTCGCTCGGGACTCAATGACATTGTGAGAATCTTGTAAGCGTGCTCGGCGTCGTACAGACATGCCCAGAGATTCGGTCGGCAACTAATGCCCCAATCCCTGGTTTCGTCGCCGAGAATTTCAAGCGAATCGCGCGCTGTGGCAGCGAGTTCAGGTATATCATGAACATTAATATAGTCATTTGTATACAAGCTATATAAATGCGACACGTGTCGGTAATACGCATCCGATGCTTGCATGTCCCAGTCTTGAAGCCTCTCTTTAATCCGGCTGGCGTTGACGATATTATTTGGTGCGAGTCTAGCACGCGTAGCGGCGAGTTGTTCAATCCCAATATAAACTAAGAATCTCCGTTGCTCAAGCCACTTGTGCTTTGGCTCTTCAACGGTGGTGTCAAGAAAGAACTGAGCTGCGCTCTTTAATGGTAGGGTAGACCTTTGCCAAGAGATCCTTGTCACCCCTGTACTCATAGTGATCCCTCAGGTTCAGACATAACATTTTTAACTTCATTGATGATCCCTTCATTCAATTTCAGCAGCTCGGACTTGACACCACCATGTGTTCATTGCCGATGAGCAGAGTTTGGCTTTGGCGTTAGGTTGGTTGACGATCTGGATTTTGGTGGAGGGTCTCTTGGCTGCCTTGTTTCCTTTCGTTTCATCATACTGACTGGACAGGCCAATTGGGAGACTCTGTGCGTGCTGTCTTAAGGTACTCTTCGATCCGGGCAATGACTTCGGGATGGTCAACGGCGACATCGCGCTGCTCACCCAGATCCTCAGACAGATCAAACAACAGCAACGGGTGGCCCTGTTTGAGGCGAATCGCCTTGAAGTTGCGCCAACGCACTGCCTGTTGGAATCCACCTTCAAAGAATTCCCAGTAGAGAAAACGGTCGTGTATATCCTGGCTTCGGCCGAGAAGTGTTGGCAGGATACTGACGCCGTCAATATTCTTTGGTGGTTGTTTACCTGCAATTTCTACCGCAGTGGGCAGGAAATCTGCGAAGTACCAGGCAGTGTCGCAGGTCCGCCCCGAGGGCACTTTACCGGGCCAGCGGACGATCATCGGCACGCGGATTCCACCCTCGAACAAGTCGCGCTTATAGCCGTGGAGTGGACCATTGGAATCGAAGAAATCTGCGACTTCCGTAAGCGTTGTCGAATAGTTGGAACGTGGTCCATTATCAGAACAAAAGAAAACAATCGTCTTTTCGTCGATATGCAGATCCTTTAATAGCTGCATTACTTTTCCAATGCACTGATCGAGTCGATGGATCATAGCGGCATAAGTCTTCATAGGATCCGGCCAATCCTTGTCGGTGTATGGTCCCAGTTCCGGTACATCGAGAGGGCTGTGCGGATTATTGTAGGCCAAATACAGGAAGAAACGGCGGTCCTTGTTATTCTTCAGAAAATCAATGGCTTCATCGGTGCACATATCCGTGTGGTAATGGCGCCGCCCATTGTTCTCATTACCGGTTACATCATACAACTGCTTGTTACGATACCGCTTTGATGGATAGTAGGTCGGACTGAGTGTTGCTGCCGTTCGTACTAACCAGCCATAAAATTCGTCGAAACCGCGATTCAACGATCCGGCGTCCGGATTATAGCCGCCAATGTGCCACTTACCAATCAGGCCAGTCTGGTAGCCAGCTTTTTGGAGCATGTGACCGATGGTCTGATCTTCGTCAGTCAGGTACATTCGTCGGACTTTTTGTTTTCCTTTATATCCGACCGAGCCGCCGACTTCGCACATGTTGCCGCGAATACGCGTGTGCCCTGCGTGTTGGCCGGTCATCAGAACGCTGCGCGAAGGAGCGCAGATGGTTGAGCCAGCATAGCAGCTAGTGAAACGCATACCTTCGTCTGCGATCTGATCTATGTTGGGTGTTTGAAATTTTTTCTGCCCGTAACAACTCAAATCTCCATAGCCCATATCGTCAGCCATGATGAAAATGATATTAGGTCTATTTTCAGTAGCGTTAGCTGCCTTGAGGTGAAATGGGAACGATACCGTCGCCGCCCCTAAAGCCACCTCTTGCAAGAAGCGGCGCCTGTTAATATTATATGCCATTATATGCCCTGTTCATTAATCATCTCCTGTTAACCTTGCCACGGTTTAAGATCGTTTTTCTTGATAGCAGCATCAATAAAAAAATATACAGATATAAGCTTTTCAACCTCGTTGCTCAGTGCTTCAATTCAAAAAGCTCTTAGTCCCCTACATAAAGAGTAATCAGTTCCTCAATCACTTCCTTTTAGCAAGGTTGTGCCAGACAAATCGACATCCAAACTTATTAAAAACTATATCACATTTTCTTTAGCACCAATAGCGACTTTCATCCTCAGATTCACTTCGAGGGTTTCAATCTTCACTGAATCCCTGTCGAAAATCTCATAACCGTGCTCATCCTTCAATAACCTCAACCGGAATTGGCCACGCCGAGAGTCGGCGAATCCCCCAAATTCAATGAGTTCGGTCGTGCCAATCACGCATAATTGATCTCATGTCCAGGCTTCTAACCACCAGACAAGCAGGTTCTTTCATTACAGTACAATTATCGCAGGATTCTACCCCGCCTCGAATTCATAAAGGTTAATACTAATGGGAGCAACGATAAACTTTTTTGGAATCTTTTTTACTGGGATTTCTACAATATCAACTTCAGGCTTTTCTCCCCCTACGTTAGAGGCATTTACATCGTCAGCGGCAATTTGCCACAACTTGCCTGCGCCGGAAAGCTTTAAGCCAGTAATATTCAAATTGAAATTCTGAGCGGATTCTGTCGGGTTAATAACGGACAAAGTCAAAGTTTTACGGTCTGCGCTCACGCCAGCTACAATGTCCAGCGGAAAGGTGTCACTTCCGGATGGTTTACTGGCTTTGTCTAATCCGACTGTTCCCTTTATCTGCGGCTGCGGTGAATCGCCGATGACCGCCACTGGAATAATCTCGCACAAATGTTCTCGAAAGGCCTTGAATATCAAACCCTCCACCCGATAACCCACCGCACTACCAGTGTTGTCGGAAAGGAGCGTACGAAAAGCACCTGCATAGGCGGCCATATATATCATATTTGTATGACGGAACATCTCATGGTATGTAAGGGTAACGGCCATCGGACTCTTCATAGCAAGTGCCTCAATTCTTAGACCCCCTGCTACAGTGCGATTTCTGGGACTCCACTCGTCAAAAGCGAACTTGATGTTCTTTTCTTTGAGTGATGGTATGCGTTTAAGATATTCCTGCCAAGCTTCGAATTTGAAGGCTAATTTGTTCGGCAGCCGACGGACACAGAGTTCCAGAGGATCCTTCACGTCGTAAAATCTCTGCGTTTTCTCGTCGAACGCCATATCGAGGTAGGTATGGAAATGCTCTCCGAGGTAATCGACATCATCTAGGATACTGGTCAGCAAACCGTAAGACCAATCATCCCGGGAGCCAACCTTGTATGGGACGTTCATGGTTAGTGGCAGGTTCCACCCTTCGAATTGCCTCATAGTTATTGAACACCAACCCAATTCTTCAACAGTGGCTCCCGAGGCCACAACCTTGATCGTGGGGTCGATTTTCTTCATGGCACGAGTAAATAAAGAGTGCTTGAGACAATAATGTTTCAATTGCATGTGGCCCATCTGCCATGGACCATACATTTCATTACCGATGCCCCACAACTTTACATTGTAGGGTTCAGGATGACCACCGGATGCACGGAGCCTGCCCATAGGTGTGTCGATGGAGCCGTTACAGTATTCGACCTCTTTAGCAGCCGAAAGGGCATCTCCAAAACCACTGTTGACGACGATATAAGGCTCAGCGTCTATCAAACGGCAGAAAATCATAAACTCATCGATACCATTATCGTTCGTCTCTAAGCCACCTCTGACTACATCACTGACCGGTGGCCTTTTATCTATATCGCCGATTCCGTACTGCCAGTCATACCCGGAAACATAGTTACCGCCAGGCCAGCGGGCAATCGTTATTCCAAGCTCTTTCAAATACTTAATTGTATCCGGATTAAATCCCTGGACGTTGTCTGCGGGCATAAGAGACACAGCACCAATATAAAACTCTCCATTTCCTGTTCCGACAATTTTCAGGCGCCCATCATTAGTATCTGCCTTGGAAGTGAACTTTAAAGGAAACTTGGCGTAACTGCCTGGAAAAGGACTGATCTTTATTGTCTGGCGGTCACCCGGATTGACTCCCCAGACAAGACTGACCTTGATACTCGCTCCTGAATCGCCAGCAAGGATAATCCGACCTGTATAACTTTTGCCTTTACGCAGGGCCAATCCCGCCTGTCTGATGCCGTGAGGCGTTGAGCCATCAAGTTTGATTAGGGGAGTGTGCTCGCCGACATAAGAATACTCTCGGTCCATCACAACGAATTCGGCAGGACCGACCGGCCTCCATGTGTCCGGCATACTAAGGAACCTTGGTCCTTCGCGTTCGGGTTCAAGCCGTAATTCAACTGCATAGAAAAATTTTCGATCATAAAGCATTTCGGCCCAGGCCTGGATTGATGCCGGCTCCATTAACCCGCCATAAATCAGCTTTGTTATAGGTTCGCCGGTTTTACTAGCATCGATATTGACTTCTATTGCAAGCGCCGGCAGTATGTTAAGTGTCAGGCAAACGACCAGTACCGCGATCAATCTCGTTGTCTGATTCATGCTTAAGCTTCCTTTCTTTCAATCATTTTGCTATTGTCTAACTGCATGACCGGGTATGCTCTTAATATCAAACCTGGATGTTTTTGGATTGATGTTCTGAGCCGGCAAATCGTCAATCACATACTTGGCCAAGTCAAGATTGCTTTTTTTGATCGCTTCGGCAACATACCGGGCGATCTCGTAAGCCCCGTATTCATTAAAGTGACTGTCGTCTTTAAGCTCCTCGTTCTGGCCTGGAAATGTCCCTGCCGGATAATGAACAAAGGCCTTTTTTGACTTCTCAGGCCCCAGAGCCTCGAAGAAAACCTTACTCATCGCATTCAAATCAATCAGCGCCACGTTCTCTCCTGTTGCTGTCTGGCGCATCGCTTCAGGATAGTCCCCCAGGGTGTTGATGATTTTTCCTTCGGCATCAAAACGTCGGCGATGCATCGATGTCACCAGCACAGCCGTTGCGCCGTGCTTTCGCGCCTCATTGATGAAAAGCTTGAGGTGTTCCTTGTAGGTAGTAAACGGCTCAACGTGGGCGGAGCCCGGCTTCTGGTCGTTATGCGCAAACTGAATGAACAGATAATCCCCGGCTTTTATCTGGCTCAAAATCTTTTCCAATCGTCTTTCGCCAATGAAGCTCTTTAAAGACTCTCCGGATTCTGCATGATTGGCAATCGCTACGTCAGGCTTGAAGAATCGAGGCAGCATTTGCCCCCAGCTTGCCCAGGGTTCACGTGTCTGGTCGGTGACTGTGGAGTCGCCGGCCAGATAGACGGTAATGGCATCATCCACTTTAGTTATTTCTATCGCGTAAACACAGGGATTTTTATTACTGAATTGAAGAGTTAACTGATTATCCCAGTGCACGACACCAATCTCACGATCTTTCAATCGGACTTGTCCGCCGCCAGCAATCTGACTGTTTCGCACATTAACAATAAACGTGCGTGTCTCAAATTCCCCGGGTAACGTCTGCACTTTCTTCAGCATTAACCGACGCGATTCTGCCTTGACGGTAGTGATCGATTCGCTTATCTGATCTCCGAGTGTGATAGTAACCCTATAATTGCCCTCAGACACATCAACCGTGAAGAAAAAAGGTTTATCGCTAGTACAAAAATCACAACGCAATGCATCATCCCCACCTCGATCTATCGATGAGATCGCCGCTGGATCAAGGAATCCATAGCCAAGTTCCTTGCTGTAAACGGTGGTCGGTAGGACCTGTCTGTACCCTGATGCAACTTTGCCCGATCCGAAATCAAACTTAAAGCTTTCCTTGTCGGTTTGTGCCGTGGCTTTCGTTATTAGTACCATGCAAGCAATTGCGAATCCTGTCATGATAATGCGAAAGATAAGGGTCGCGTTTAACTGCCTTCTTATCATTTACAAGCTCCTGTTCTTGAGTTATCGAAAGTCGGTGAAATCATTATAGATGTTGTGAAACATTTTCTCGGATAGACTCCTCTTTGTTGCAATCTTTATTGTCCCTTTTTTAACTTTGGACAACCGGTAATCTCGGTTCAAGGCATGCGCCTTAATCCTTCACAGCGTACATTCCACTTTCCATTGTCTGGGAAACCGGGCGCCGGACGTTCGGGACAACCATCCCAGCCGGCAGCCATCATGGCAACAGCAGTAAGCAATCCGCCGTTTCCGGGCAGATATAGTGGCAATCGGGCTGACTGGTAGTTATGCCCATTAGCCAGATATAGGTTCTTTGGCGATTCGATAAATAAAGCGTCGACCGCCTTTTCCGGCTCGCCCAGGCGGGCTGCGGTCATCGCCAGCATCGGGTAATCCCAGCCCCAAGTCTCCGGCCATTCCCACTTCTGCATAACATGCTCAAATGTCCGCTTCATGGTATTTGGATCAATCAGAGGAGTTAGCGGAACGAATCCAAGCGCAGCAACCATAGAGGGATGATCGCGAGGTATTGTGTAGGGCGACGTCTCGATTCCCGTGTAAACACCATCACGAATAGTCGGACGCGAAAGCTGCTGCATAACCTTATCCCATTTCGGCTCGCGCTTAAGACCCAATCGCTCGCGCCACTTCTGTGCGGTTTCCAGCCCCCAGTACCAGTAGGCCAGTTCAAAGGTCGGATTAAGATTTCGCGCCCGATACCGTCCGTAACTTTCCTGGGCGGGGATCAATGCCGGGCCCAGCACGTAGCGCTGACCGGCCTCATCCCACACCGGATATGAAGCCATAAACTCAGCCGTCTCAAAAACAATCTGCCGATACCGCTCTAAGGTTTGACGATCACCACGAGCCCGGTAGCACAACTCAGCGTAATAAATCGGATGCGGCTGTTGCCAGATCAAAAAGACACCTACTTGGCTGGGGCTGTCCTGACCATCCGGCGAGACCATCTTCGGCCAGCGAACACCTTGATAGCCCTGAAGCTTAGCAGTGGCTCTGGCTTTGGGAAGAATCGATTCATACCATGGTAGGCTACGCTCCAGCAGAGCCAGCCGGTCCCAGAAAGCGAAGTGCACCGCATGCCACCAGTGCATTTCCAGATGAAATTTTCCAAACCAACTATTCTTCACCAGCCCTGTCTCCTGCGGTGGAAGAGAACCTGCACACTGAATAGCCGTTAAGTATTGCGAGAGTACAACCCTGCGTTCCAGTTCTTCAGCTCGGGGGTCGGTACATTCGGAAAAATCTATCACGCCGCCGCTGGTCCAGAACCGCTGCCAGTGCTCAGCGGCTGCCATACGGACCGCCTGGAAATCGGGCGTCGGTTTCGTGATTTGCTTCGGAGAAAAAGCGAACACAACTTCGAGCACCTGACCATCGCGAGAATAGATTTCATATTCATGTTGTGATTTGGCTCGGATGCTCGTTGAAGGCAACCAGGCGACGCGGACATAATAACGATCGTTATCGAGAACCCGGGTAAAATCAGCTTGATTATCCGTAATTTGTAAGAGCGTTGTATGGCGATCTGGATGATCCCAATCTGCTGCGTTGCCCCAGTCCATTCTACCATAGGGAAATTTCAGCGTGACAGCTAACCGAGCTTGTTCAAGTAGGGCTGATTCGACGCGGATACCCAGTATATCTCGTTTTGGATGACAGACAGTAAAGACTTTTACTTGGTGACCATCAATTTCGAACCGACTGCTCAATAGTCCCGTCCACAGGTCCAACGTCTGGCAGATATTGGTTAGATCCTCGATGCCTGCGGTCGAGCCATCTGATTTGGTGATGTGCAATCCGATTTGCCCGAGGTGTAGACGATGTGGATTGGCACGCAGCCAGGATGCGGCAGGCGAGTATCCATTGGAATATTCTCTATCCGAAGCATACGGCACCTTGTGTTCTGCTACAACATAGTCCTCTAAAATATCGGCCAAGTTATAACTTTTACCTCCGGGAGGTGGGATTGTATGCCAGCCCCATTGTGATTGCGTTCCGAGTGACATGCCCTGCTGATAATACTGTGGGAATGTTTGAGCGCCTGTGATGTCGGCGGTGAAAGCGAACTCGCCGTTGCCTACGCTAAGCGGCGTCAGTGGATCAGATTTATTGAGCGTGACATTATGGCGCGTAATTAGTGCACGGCGATCTATCTCCTGGCTGAAGGTTTTCACCGAGTTCGGCTCCGGCTGAACAGCATGAGAAGCAGATTCCGCCGTTAGGTGTCCTGCGGAGGCCCTGGCAGGTAAGATGGCAGAACCAACAGCCATCACTGCTACGCCAAACTGGATAAGGGTAAAACAAGTGTTCGTCTTCATGCCATTAAAGATTTTTCTGTTTTACTTGCTCAAGCTGGGTGTCAGGCACTGAGCCGCACTGGTGGGTATTGAAATCATCTACGTTCTTGAGCACAAAGGTCGGCACATCGGGAGCTCGCCCCTTAGGGGCAAGCTGGGCATCGACGTGGTGGAATTTGGCGCCTTTGACGTCGTTTAGCACAAACACCGGGCGGAAATCTTCCTTCAGATAGCTTACCTGGACGTTGTTCATCTCGATTCCCTTTACGTGTCGAATGAAAAAGCCATAAGCTGGCATCTCACCAAACATCCATGGTTCAGGGTAATCATTCTCATTCTCAGGTGGCTGAAGCGTGGCCTGTTCCTTCGTGCCGCCGCCCTGATAGTAAATCCGAATGTTACTTAGCTTAACATCCTCAATGTCATGGCCGGGGATGCCACTTATGATCGAGCCAAAACGCAAATCAGCGTTATAGACGATTACATTGCTGATGCTGACGCGACGAAGCTTACCCACCTCAGCGTCTTCGGGACCTCGCATCCGACTGCCCAGCCGGAGAAAGAACGGAGAGTTCACAATGTCACGCATTATGATGTTAGTTATCGTGACATCCTCAAGCAATCCACCGTCCACGGTCTCCAGCGCCAGACCACGACAACGGTCGAAGACACAGTTTGATATAGTGATGTTCTTAAAGCCGCCATTTGACTCAGTGCCGAACTTGATTCTGCCGGTCGTGCCGCCACGGTCGGGGGCTCTGATTTCTTTGCGCTGGTAAGTACCGTCCAGTAAGGTGCCCCTGTCGTATCCGCTGACCTGGCAGTTCGTAATAGTTACGTTCTCTGTGGCCCGTGAAAAGCCCAAGCCGTAGGAGCTTTTCAGGCAAATGGCATCATCCCATGGCGAATTAACCGTGCAGTTAGATACTCTAACGTTCCGGCAACAGTCGATGTTGATCCCATCGCGGTTGGTGTCGATCTTTAAATTGTCCAGTGTGATGTTATCTACACCGGTTGCCAGGATGCAGAAATGCCCGCCGAACAGGATTGAGATGTCGCGTATGATGACATTGCGACAGAGCTTCAGGGCAATTGCCTTATTGCCCAGGCCGACTTGTGCGTTATCCCAACGCCTAAGCCCATTTTTGCCGTTTATCAGGCCTGGACCGAAGATGGAGATATTCTCGATCTTCTCGCCCCAGATTAGGCTGTTGTGCCAGTGGCTGTGGCCGAAGTCCTGATACATATCCGTCGGGTTAGGCTCAGCCGGATCATAGCCACCTTCTACTTCGGATGGATTTGCAGCCTGAATTGTCGCACCATGATCGAGATATAATGCGACATTGCTTTTGAGGTGTATAGAGAAGCACAAGTAGGTGCCAGCCGGAAAGTGCACTGTGCCACCTCCTGCATCGGCCGCTGCAACAATTGCCTTATTAATCGCAGGCGTATCGACCGTCTTGCCGTCACCCACAGCACCATATTTTTTTACATCGAACACCGAGGTGCCGATTTGGGCACCTGCAATTGATTGAAAGAAGACCAAATAGAGACAAAACTTTAGTAAGCATTTTGCCATGATTTCTGTCCTTTCTTCTTAAAAGCGTTTCGATGTCACCTCTAAAGTTTGTCCTGCTCGACACTGTCACGCTGTGTGTCGGGCAATCCCTGGCATTGGTGGAGCTTGAAGTCTTCGACTTTCTTTAGCACGAATGTAGATATATCCTCGACTTTCGGCACGGTGATATTGTTGAATTCCGCATTTTTAACATCATCCAGAACAAAGGCCGGGCGAAGGTCTTGTTCCATGGTAATAAGCTGGACGTTGCTAAGTTTAATCCCTTTGGCATGACGGATAAAGAAGCCGTATGCCGGCAGGGTTCCGAACATGGTTGGCTCAGGATAAGCATTTTCCCTCTCAGGCACTTCTATTTCGGCCTGTTCTTTTGTGCCTCCGCCTTTGAGAAATATCAAGACATTGCTAATATGCACATCCTCAATCATGTGGCCTGGGATTCCACTGATAGTTGAGCCAGCGCTGCAGGCGGAGTTGTAAACGACAACATTGCTGATATTCACGCGCCGCAGCTTGCCTACAGGGATACCTTCAGGGCCGCGCATTCGGCTGCCCAGCCGAAGGAATATCGGCATATTCACAATGTCCCGCATAGTGATGTTGGTGATCGTGACGTTTTCAAGCAGCCCACCGTCAACCGTCTCCAGCGCTAGCCCCTGACAACAATCGAATACAATGTTGGAAATGGCGATATTCTTAAAGCCGCCGTTGGACTCGGTACCGAACTTAATCCGGCCGTGACGGGAAACATGGAATTCGGGATCAAAACGTTTGAAGGTCCCGTCGAGCAACGTGCCCAATTCGTAATCACCTGTGACCAGACAGTTGGTAATGGTCACGTTCTCGGTTGCCCGCGCCTCACCAAGGGCGTAGGAGCTTTTCAGGCAGATAGCATCGTCCCACGGTGAGTTAACGGAAAGGTTGGAGACCCGCACGTTGCGGCAGCAGTCGATGTTGATCCCATCGCGGTTGGTGTCGATCTTGAGATTGTCGAGCGTGAAGTTGTCCACACCTGTTGCCAGGATTGCAAAGTGACCACCTTTTAGAATGGAAACGTCGCGAATGATAACATTGCGGCAATTCTTCAGTGCTATCGCCTTGTTGCCAAGCAACTCCTCTGGAAGGTTGTCGCGGCGATTCAAGTCGCGAGAGAGGCCTTTACCGTCGATCAGACCCGGGCCCAGGATGGAGACATTCTCAAGGCCCTCGCCCCAGATGAGACTATTGTGCCAGTGGCTGTGGCCGAAATCCTGATAATCGTCCCACGGATTCGGTTCGGGCTTGTCGTAGACATTAGGGTCGAACTTGGCTTCTATTGTTGCGCCCTGGTCGAGATAAAGGGCAACACTGCTCTTCAGATGAATCGAACCTGAAAGATAGATGCCACCCGGGAAATACACGGTACCACCACCTGCGTCGGCTGCAGCATCGATGGCTTTATTAATTGCTGCTGTGTCGAGCGTTTTGCCATCACCCGATGCGCCATACTTCTTAACGTCGAAAACCGAGGCGTAAACTTGAGATACTACGAAAAGTCCAGTTAGAACGCATAAAACACAGAACTTAAGTTTCCGTTTTAACATTTTGTCTGCTCCCTTCTTTCTACTTTAATACGACGTCCCAAACCTTAGCACGGCGAGACTTGCCCTGCGGTCCTTCAACATACAGCGTGACAACGTATTTACCAGATTTTTGATACTGGTGAATCGGATGCTGCTCGGTCGAAGTGGCGTCGTCGCCGAAGTCCCATTTCCATGCAGTAATCTTGCCTTTCGATAGGTCCTGAAATGCAACCAGCCGGCGGTCCATATCCAAAACGCGGAAAGACCACTGCGCCTCGATTGCCTTTCGGAAACGCTGCTCGAGCGGCATCAACCTGAATGCAACCAGCTCGGAAGCGTTGCCGTACATTGTATGCTTGCGAGAGAGGTTCCAGAAGCCATTATAGTCTTTTTTGTTGACGTCGTCGTAGTCTATTATCGCCCAGCATAAGCCGATGGTCTTGTTCTCGCTTAGCACGGATTCAACCGCGCGTACAGGGCCTTCATGACCGGCATAATCAAATGGTGTGATCCAGAATTCGAGCACGAGATTTCCAGACTCGCCAGGCTTGAAATCGTAAGAATAAGCAGCGTTGGCATAGGGAAGGTTTTTTATCCAAGGCTGACAGCCCCATGCCAGCGCCCAGTCTTTACCATCAGCGGGAGTGAAGATGTGATAGTTCTG
>CAYSPM010000064.1:0-6498 GCA_964432925.1 uncultured Pirellulales bacterium
CCCGTGGGACTCCACTATTGCAGTTAAAAGTTATTGTTGAAATATTCGGGTTTGCCATCGTCACTGTCGTAGCGTACCGAATCTTCTATATCGGCGTCAACTCTAACTCGCTCGATACGCTCAGCTTGTTTAGTGTTACTGTCAACAGTAGCCAAGATTGCGTTTATTTTGACATCGCCGGTTGCTATTTCAAACGGCACCGGCATCTGGGTTCTGAAAGACTTTAGCACGCTTTTACTTTTTCGGCCGAGTACCGAGTCGTGAGAGCCTGTCATGCCGATATCGGTAATATAAGCAGTTCCTCTGGGCAGAATTCTTTCGTCGGCTGTAACCACATGAGTGTGAGTGCCAAAGCACAAGCTGACTCGGCCATCAAGATGATAGCCCATCGCAATTTTTTCGCTCGTAGCTTCGGCATGAAAGTCAACAACGATGATATCGGCTTGCTGTTGGAGTTTCGGCAAGATTTTATCAGCAGCATTGTAGGGACACTCAGCAGGTTTCATAAAAAGCCGGCCTATCAGAGCAACAACAGCCACTGTTGGCCCTTTGCTGGTTTTGTAAATGGCATAGCCTTTGCCGGCGGCATGTTCGGAAAAATTTGCAGGGCGCGCAATATTATCCGCTGTTTCGAGGGTTCCTATTATGTCCCTTTTGCGATAGGTATGGTCTCCCAGAGTGATAAGGTTCACACCGTACCTGAGCAGTTTGTCGTAGATTTGTGGGGTTAATCCTGAACCGCCTGCGGCGTTCTCCGCGTTAGCTATTACGCAGTCAATGGCACGTTCCCTGACCAGCGATTTTAGTTTCTCAGCGACTATACGTCTTCCCGGTCGACCTACAATGTCGCCAATACAAAGAATGTTTAGTCTCATAGTTTGCGTTCTGTTAGCGATACCTGCGAAAACTGGTTTTTATCATTTGGCGTATTCGATGCACCGGACCTCTCGTAGCAATGTCACCTGTATTTCGCCGGGATACGTCATTTCAGATTCTACTTTGTTGGCGATATCGCGCGCGACTTTCATAGCCGAGTCGTCGTCGACCTCTGCCGCATCGACAATCACACGAATTTCACGTCCAGCTTGAATAGCATACGCATTTTCAACGCCTTTGAAGCTGCCGGCGATTTCCTCGAGTTTCTCTAATCTCTTTATATATCTTTCGAGCGTCTCCCTTCTGGCACCGGGCCGAGAGGCGCTGACGGCGTCAGCGGCGGCGACCAATGGGGTATAAGGATTGTCTGCAGGAATGTCACCGTGGTGCGCAGCAACGGCATTTAACACAATAGGTGATTCATTGAATCTCTTCAAGTAGTTGGCGCCTATAGTCGGATGATTGCCCTCGACGTCGTGGTCTATAGCTTTGCCGATATCATGCAGCAGCCCCGCACGTCTTGCTATCGAGCCGTCAAGCCCAAGTTCGTCCGCCATGACCTGGGAGAGGAATGCCACTTCTACACTGTGGCGAAGGACATTTTGGCCATAACTTGTTCTATAACTCAATGCACCAAGCATACTGAGCATTTTATTATTCAGGCCACGCACATTAGTCTCGACGGCGGCATCTTTGCCAAGTTGCAGCAGTTTATGGTTAACGTCAGTTTTCGTCTGGGCTACGAGCTCTTCGATTCGAGACGGGTGTATCCTTCCGTCTTGTATAAGGCGTTCCATCGATAGACGGGCCACTTCCCGTCTAACAGGATTGAAGCCGCTTACTACAATCATGCCCGGTGTATCATCGACGATTACATCAACGCCGGTAGCTTTCTCGAACGCGCGAATGTTGCGTCCCTCTCTGCCGATAATTCGACCTTTCATATCATCGTTGGGGATATCGACAGTAGAGACAGTAACCTCGCAGGTATGTTCAGCGGCATAACGTTGAATGGCAGTACTGATTACCTCTCTGCTTTTGTCATCGGCAATTTCAGTGGCTTCTTCGACCTTACGGTGAATCAAGGAGGACATCTCATGCTCACACTCATCTTCAAGCCGCTTAAGAAGAAGTGATTTGGCCTCTTCGATGTCCATGCCCGTAATTTTTAGCAACTGGTTTTTCTGCTGGGCGATCAAGACAGAAAACTGTTTATCCTTAAGTTCGACATTACGTAATCTCCGATCGACATCCTGTTCCTGCTGTTGAAGCGTCTTTTCTCGCTGCTGTAGAGATTCAGCCTGGCGGACTACCGCGTTTTCGCGTTTGGTTAATTTCAATTCTGTTTCGCGCAATTCAGCTCTGGTTTGTTCGGCCTCGTTAGTAAATTTCTCTTTTTTCTTGATAGCCTCTGAAGCGGCTTCGAGTTGGGCGGATTTTATTATGTTTTCGGCTTCTTTTTTTGCAGATTCGATTTGTCGGTTCAGGTCCTGCTCTAAGGCTTTAGCCTTTGTCCTTTGGATCATCTGGTAAGCAATAGCACATAGACAGACGCCGAGAACGAATGCGATAAGTACAGACACGCCGCTTTGGAGCGAGAATTGCATTAGCATGTTTTCCATAGTTCCCACCTTTCTCTCAGGGTCGCAGCGTCAAAAGAGTCGTCCGTTGTGGACAGATTCTTGAATTCCCCGACAGAAAAGCTCCAAAGAAATGGCCGTGAATTGCGAAATCTTTCTCGTTAGAGCGTACAGTCAGCTAAATTAGCACCAGATTCATTTGTAATTCGCATGTTATGTGCGTTTACAAATTAGCTGTTTTAACAATATTAGCTGATTTTATGCTCAACACCTCCACTCCCTCGCTGGAAAGCGATATATTCTAGAGCAAATTCCGTTTCACGCTTTATTCGCTCTTGGCACCATTTTCAACAGTACCTTTATTGTGTTCTTTCCCTTTGCCAAAAGCATCTTTGCAACTTCACTACAGTCAGAGAAAAGACTTACGAACCTGTCCCGATCCATAACAAATCATAATAACTATCAAGAGATACGGGATAGCCCATAATCTTGTTCGTCTTCATTTGCTCAAGTTAATGTTAGAAGCTCTAGTGTAGCACGTCAAGAAAAAAAACTCAGAGATTGGTGAATTTGTACTGCCATATCCCAATATAAGGGATTGAGGAGCAAGAGTTTTTAGCTTGGGCCAATTCATCAAAAATATGTTGTAAGTCTTTGTATCAAAAAAGATTGTAGTTACAGTGTTTGTGGCCAGGCGAGCGCAGAAATAAGTAGAAACCCTTAAAATTGGCTCTGACGACGCGAACCGTAAGGCAGCGCATACAACACTCAAGACGAATAGCTTAGGTTATTGGGTCATTCCTTCTTATACCAGCTATTGATTGTGGGGATTTAGATTATGGGTATTTATGGTTGTTCTATGGGAATTTTCTTATCTTTTACGGATTTTCGGCCGATTGTTGGTAAATAGGTAGGTAAAATACCATGTTCAAAAAATGGGGGTAGCTTTATTGGACCTTTTGGGTAATACCATGTTTGCCGGATGCAAAGGATTTTAGGCGTTGGTAATAGTTTCGCGTAAAGTCCGGAATTTGGGCTGTGTACGCCCAAACGAAGATGGCACTGCATTGAGCGTAAAAGCCTCGATTCACATAGGTATTATGTGTCTTGAGGGCTTGGACAGTTACTATAGTGCAACAATGTACGACCACCTATCTAATGGTGGTTTATCCAATTTGGGGTGGTTCATAATCACGTGTGAAGTTAATATAGATCACAAATAAAAATCTTGAAGCGAGGAAAGGCTCCAAATACCCCTATCTTAAGGTCCTCGCTATGGTATGGCCCTCGAGTTTACTCGGGGGCTACTTGAACTGAGCCTCAACAGAGTTGAGGATTATATATTTATTGAGCTTTACTCTCGAACATGAAGGAAGCAAGACTAAAGCGAGAAAGCTAACAGTTATAAATAGCTGATCGATGAGCGACCAATACTAGATGTTCGGACGCATCTATTGGTTGTCGGTGTAGGAATCCGCATGTTAGGGCAACACAACATGTGATTAAAAGTCGTGGAATACCCAGCTATGAGGGGCAGAGTTTGTCTTATAGCTGTTGACCTCGCTGGTGTTCCCGCGAATTCGTGATTTTGCACTTGTCGAAGTCAAGACTACATAGGCATTTCTATAAAATCTCCACTGTCTTGTCAAACTATCGTCTTTTTGTTTAACTATAAGTGTATGGATAGCGATCTTTTCAACCTGTCAGGAAAAATGGCTCTGGTTACGGGCGGTAGTAAAGGAATCGGCCTTGCAATAGCACAGGGTTTAGCTGAACATGGGGCGGATGTTGTTATCATGGCTCGGACGGAACAGCAGCTTACAAATACAAAAGCGCGTATCCAGGCCAAGACCGGCAGAAATGTTTGGGCATTTTCCTTCGACTTGGCAAACATAAGGGAGATCAGAAGTCTGTTTGAGCACATAGTCGCTGAAACACAGGGTATCGACATCCTTGTCAATTGTGCTGGCACAACTATAAGGGGAGCTGCTGAAGATATAGAGATTAAGATGTGGGACCGTGTCCACGCGGTTAATCTGACGTCCGTACTTGTAATATCACAGGCGTTTTGTCACCATTGTAAGCAGGCTGACAAGCCAGGTAGGATTATTAACATCGGCTCTCTTATGTGTCACGCTGCGCGACCGACAACTGCTGCTTACGCGAGCAGCAAGGGTGGTCTGCTCATGTTGACAAAGACGTTAGCGGTCGAGTGGGCAAAATACAATATCAATGTGAATGCAATTGGTCCCGGCTACATTGCGACCGAACTTACGGTGCCGTTGCAGGCCGATGATGATTTTAATAAATGGGTTCTTTCAAAGACACCTCTTGGCAGATGGGGCCAGCCGGAAGACCTCGTAGGAACAGCGCTTTTGTTAGCGTCGAAAGCAGGCGAGTTTATTACCGGTCAAATTATTTATGTGGACGGTGGCTGGCTGGCCTTGTTGTAAAGGTTAAGAAAGACCGTCCAGGTGGTTATAGCGGAGACGGCATATCCAGCTTTTGTGAGAATTTGCCTTATCAGTTGTCAACCGAATCGATAGGATAGACGTCTGTACGTATAGATTTTAGTGGACAGCTTCGATGCAGCAGACGGACGAAAGCATAATTAACGCATATTGCCGGGGCGACAGAGAAGCGTTTGTAGAGCTTATGCGCCGGTATGGAGACAGTGTGTTTGGATATTTGATGCGAATGTCGGGCAGCCGGGAACGAGCGGAGGATCTTTTTCAGGAGACTTTCAAACGTGTTTATGAAAAAGCTCATACGTTTCGCGGTGTTCGTTTTAAGAACTGGCTGTTTACTATCGCCACAAGAGTGGCAATCGATTCTTTGCGAAGGCGGAAGAGATTGAGATTGATATCACTGGATCAAAGAGCGGATTGTGATGGTGACATTGACGATGGGCGAGAAGCGGTTGCTGTTATGGATACATCATGTAATCCATCCAGCGAGGTTATTAAAGCCGAGCAGACGGAACAAGTTCGGCGAGCTGTTGCGAAATTGCCGGAGAAACAACGGGCTACGCTTGTTCTGGCGTATTACGAGCAGCTCAGCTATAGCGAGGTCGCAGAAGTTATGGGTTGTACTGTTGGCACCGTTAAGACACAAATGTTTAGAGCCTTAAAAACGTTAGCTAAGAGCCTACCTGATATTTCGGAAGGGCTACAATGATTGGTCATCTTACAGAGCGAGATTTAATTGAATATCAATTCGAGCTGGCATCGGATATCAGGCAGAAAGAGATTGCCGAGCACTTAGAAGATTGTTCTATCTGCAGGGAGCATCTTGAGCGGTTAAAGAAAAAGTTTTCCTCGCTTGAATTGCTGCGGGAGGATGTGAAGATTTCTGAAGATTTGGTCCGGCAGGTTGCAGAACAAGTGGCTAGTGCAGCAGAGCCAAGATTCATTACTTTTAGAAAAGCTGCCTGGTTCAGTTCGGTTGCGGCAATATTCGTAATAGGATTGCTGCTAATAACTATGTCCGTAAGTGTGACGAAGAGACAGAGACGGGAAATAACGGAGACTTTTACCAGGCAGCCGGCAGAAGAAAAGTTGCATGCGAAGCGCGAGATCGCGCTGCGCGAGGACATGACGAGAAATCTGGCTGTTGAAAGGGCCTCTAAGCCAGCCAGAATGAGAGCAAAGGGACTTTTAGGAACTGCCGGAGAGCGTGCAGCAGGTGTTGTAGCAAGCGATGAGATAGTGAAGCAGCCGCCCTTTGCACCGGCTAGTGCGATCGAGCTTGTAACGCTGCCAAGGCGCGAAAATGTACAGCTTACAATTTACAATTCGGCTGACCTGACATTAGTGCGAGAAAGGCGGGACCTGACGCTAAAGAGGGGCTGGAATTGGCTGCAATTTATGTGGGCCAATACGCTGATTGACCCGACGTCCCTGAATCTGACGCCATTGAACCAGGCTGATAAGATTGATATTGAGCAGTTGGTGTTTCCTGCGCGGCTGCAAGAAGTCGGGCGATGGTTGATTCGTTCGGAGACAGATGGTCAGGTGCCGTTTGAGATAACGTATTTTACAAG
>CAYSPM010000064.1:6598-14478 GCA_964432925.1 uncultured Pirellulales bacterium
GCGTAAAGAAATTATAAAGGAGGGACTCAGTGAGTATTTCTTGTATACGATTGAGGGAGCGGAAACGATACCGGACAAATGGGGTAAACGTCTGCTTTCGTTTGAGAATGACGATATTCCAGTGAAGAGCCTGTACAAATATGACCAGCAGCGATGGAGTAATGATGTGATAAGATACGTGGCGTTTGCAAATGATGAAGAACACAAGCTGGGCCAGACACCGATCCCCAATGGAACTGTGAAGATATACAGCCGAGACGATGGGCAGGGGTATCTTTCGTATGTTGGTGGAACGAGCATAAAATATATCCCGGTCAATGAGGAGATTGAATTAAATCTTGGGCTGGCTCAGTTAGTTAAGGTTGAGCCGATTCTGATTGATTTTACGACAGACAATTATGTTTTTAACAAAGAGGGTAACATCACAGGATGGGATGAAACAAGGACATGGAGGATAGAAATCACCAACACGAAGACACTACCCGTAGAATCTGAGATTACTCGCGGTTTTGAAACGGCGTATTGGAAGCTGCAGTTCAGTGACACAAGTGTATCTTACGAAAAACATGATGCGACACATGCTCGCTTCAAGCTAATTGTGTTAGCGCGAAGTAAGCGCGCATTTGAATATACAGTTACAACATATCATGGCGTACGAGAAGAAGCACTGGCAAAATGATAGATTAAAACGTGGTTTTAAGGAGACCAAATTATGAGAAGCAAACTTATTATTCTAAGTGCCATTTTGGTTTTGCTTGCAAGCGTGGGTATTGCAAGTGCAAGGATCAAGCTTGTTGCCTTGCCGGAGCGGGCGGCTACGGTGATTCGGCTGGATAATCCAACTGCGACACTAATCGAAGAGGAACGAGTGCTTACGTTGCAGAAAGGATTAAATAAGGTGGACTTCTCATGGAAGGGGGTGCTTATAGACGTTGATTCAATACGCCTGCGTGTGCTTGACCATCCAGACAATGTAACACTTCTAAGTGTTAGTTATCCGCCCAACGAAGCGGCGTTGGTCTGGCAGATCAGCAGCGATAGTGACTATGCTGAAACGGTGCGTATCAGTTACCTGCTGAGCAACATCGACAGACTGGTCACCTACAAAGCTATAGCTGACAAGGCCGAAAGCAAGGTGGATTTGAAGAGCTATTTGGTTTTGCGAAATTTTTCAGGCGAAGATTTTGAGCGAGCGAGAGTCCTTCTGGATTATGGTGAGGCCTTTGAACAAGGCATAGATCACGAAGAGACCAAGCAATTGTTGTTCCTCAGCGCCGGTGAAGTCCCGATCACTAAAGTATGGACGTTCGATGCAGCAAAACTGCCGTGGGACCCAGAGAGGCTGGAGAACAGAAACGTCGGCATTCCAGTGAGCTATCGAATTGTCAATGATCCGGACAGTGAGCTCGGCAAATATGCGCTGTGGGGTGGCAAGGCAAGGCTTTTCCAGGATGACGGCCATGGCAGTACGATCTTTCTGGGTGAGGATGTGACAGCATTGGTGCCTGTTGGCGAGAAGATGGAGCTCTATATCGGCGACAGCAGGGACATTGTCGTGACACAGCGTAAAATGAAAGATGCTCGGATTAATATAAGAAAGAACGATGATGGCAAAATTGTACTGTACGACACAGATGAAGAAATCACCGCCAAGATTGAGAACTTTAAGGATAGCGCCGCTGTGCTAACCATGATTCAACACATACCCTGGCAGTGGGATATGGCAGAGTGCAATCTTGAGTATACAAAGAAAAATGCCGACACGCTCGAATTCGAGATTACGCTGCCTGCTCGGACCGAGTCCGGTCCTGCTGTGAAAGAACTGAAGATGCATTACAATCGCCGTAATGTGAAGCCGTGAATAAACGGGCGACAAAAAACAGAAAACAGAATTCAAGGAGTACTAAAATGAAATACTCATTATCCATATTATTCGTTGTCGTTATATTTGCCGCTACAGCAACAGCAAAGGTTGATTTAGTCACGCTGCCTTCGAGGGATACGGTTCAGCTTACGATATATAACTCAGCGGATCTTACGTTGGTTCGCGAAAGCAGAGCCCTTACCCTCAAAGAAGGCACAAATAGCCTACAGTTTTCTTGGGAGAATACACTGATTGATCCGACAAGCTTGGAGATGCTGCCCAAGGCCGATGCGGATAAGATTGAGATTGCTGAACTGACCTATCCGCCGAGGGTGAGGAATCTTGGGCTGTGGAATATTGATAGCGGCGTGAGCGGAAAAGTGCCGGTTGAAATTACGTATCTGACCAGCGGGCTTGGCTGGCGAGCATTTTACATGGGGACACTATCGGAAGATGAAGAAACAATGCGCTTGCAGGGCTATGTTCGCGTGACCAACAATAGTGGTGAGGATTATGAGAACGCGCAGACGCGGCTAATTGTCGGTAGAGTCCACATACTCGATGAGATAGCTGAGCTTGCACGTCGACAGTATCCGTATGGCAGGCCTGGAGAAATAGTGCCCAGGGCAGAGGGAGTTGAACGTGCCGGGTTGGCCAGGGCTAAGGTCGTAGCAGAGAGGATGGTTTCTGACTTGGCTGCCACACCGAAAGAGATTAGAAAAGAAGGTCTGAGTGAGTATTTTCTATACACCATTGAGGGGACGGAGACAATCCCGACCGGCTGGTCGAAACGGCTGATTAGTTTCGATGTTGATGAGGTGCCGGTTGTCAATCTGTACAAATACGAAGAGCACAGATATGGCAGCAGTGTCGTTCGTTTTCTCAGTTTCAAAAATGATCAAAAGCATAAACTTGGTGATACGCCAATACCTGGGGGGCAACTGAGAGTTTATAGAACAGTTGAAGATAGTGGACATCTGTCTTACGTGGGTCAAAGCGGGTTTAAGTATATTCCTGTCGGCGAGGATGTAGAGCTAAATATTGGGCCGGTTGCTGACGTTGTTGTTGAGCCGAGATTGATGGAGTTTCGCACCGAGAACTACAGGTTTGATAACGATGGCGATATTTCTGGCTGGGATGAAGTTCGAGCATTTGAGGTCGAGGTCAAAAATACTCGTGAGATTCCGGTTAAGATCGAGATTCGCCGGGACTTTGACACGTCGTACTGGACGCTCCAGAAAAGCGGTGATTATGGTGAGTTTGAGAAAGTTGATGCGCAGACGGTTAAATTCGTGCTTGGTCTGAAGACAAGGTCAACGAAGAAATTTGGGTACGTATTAAGAACGTACCACGGTGTAAGACAAGAAGATTGGACAAAAGCTTCACGTTAGTTGGTGTAAAATTTTAGTTGTAAATAACCCATTGCTCTAAGAGTGGCCAGACACCTGGATTTCAGGTATAAACACGTCAAATTCAGGGCCGAACTGCTGTAGATAGTACAGAGAATAAGATCGTTTGAAAATGAGTATAGGCAATAATAAAACGGTTCCGATATAGGGTATCACTAGGATACAGCCGGCGCAGCAGCAAGTAAGGCATACAGTAGCTATCACAATCGCACCGATAGTAATCGCTATGACGATCTGAAAGAGTACGTACAGCAGGAAGCGGGCTTTATTCAGCGAGAGTAATTCGAGCAGTTCCCGCCAACCATTAACACAATTCGCTGTTCGTAAAAACATAATAGGTACGACAAAATCCATGGTGAATTTCTTAACAAGCAGAAGCACTATGACTGCTCCGACAAAAAACAAGGCAGCGATTACCAAACCTGTTACCGAGACGATGTTGAAACCGAAAGTTGTATTTGAGAAGATAACGACAGAAACACCGATTAGAAATAACAGGCTGCCAATCAGTAATCCTATGACGCCAATAACTATTCTGAACAGGAATAGGCTATTGGCGTGTTTTGCGAATTTTTTCCAGGGTGCCTCGATCTCGGCTTTATTTTGAGCGACGCAATGCAGGAACATGAATCGACCTCGACTGCTGAGCCACGTAAATAAGAGCCATACTACTATGCCGATGATAAAGCCGAAGACAACTAATGGAACGATCCAGTTTAGATTGTCGAGGATGAATTCCTTTGCTTGGCTAAGGGCTTCGCCGGGCGAGACGTCGCCTGGGCCGTGTTTGCCAAAGTTAAGGTTTTGGCCTCCGCCTTTTCCCAGATAGGCCAGCCATGCGCAGAAGCCGATGGTCAGCCATTTGACCAGGTCGAAAGGTCGGAAAAGGATGGTCCTTACTCTTTCAAAAGCGGGGCTGATCGGGTCAATTACGCTTACATGCGGAGGTTGTGCGTTCATAGAAAAAGCCCTCCAAGATAGATTAGCCAGTTAATAAATATCGCAGCGCAGAGTAAAACGGCAATATACAAATTCACTCTGGCCCATCTCTTGCTTAGTTTCTCGGAAAAAACTGTCACAGCACCAATTCTATATGGAATCTGCAAACAAATGAAGGCAAATACCGCAGGGCCAAGGTGGTGCAATCGTATACTTTCGTGGAGGTTCCCGTGCGCCATCCAGGTTAAAGAGCGTGTCAGGCCACAGAGCGAACATTTTATGCCAAACGTCTCATACAGGAAGCACCGTAGCGGCCATTTAAATCCCAGCAACGACAGGCCAGCCTCATTAACCTGCAGGAGTAGTGCCACAGTCAGGATCGCAATGCACACGGCAAGTATTACTATATGGTGCATTCCTTGGTGTGTTGAAAACGACTTTGCCGGTAACTGGTCAGACCGGCTATGAGGCGGATATGTTGAATTTATGTGTTGTAGGCATTCGGTCATTATGAGTGGCCTTCAACTTGTAATTCACTAATCAACCGCTAACTGTAATGGAATCAGTCTTGTGGTTTGTTCTGTTGTTGTTTCAGGCGACGCAGTTCCCTACGCACGGGCCAATCGGCAAAGGCAAGGAAAAAGGCCATGATGATGTTAGCTATGGGTATCATCATAAGCAATCCGAGTGCCCAACTATAGCCTGCCTTTGAGAATATTTTGCAGAAGATCAGCAGCTTGATTGCGATGACTACAAGGACCATGAAAACGATGAGCATTGTTAGTAGTGCGGCAAAAATCGGTGCGATGTCCGGGCGATGGGAAAGATATACAGGTTCCATATCTGTTCCTTTCAATGGGCTTTATCAGTTAAGTTGGTTGCGGATACAGCGCTGGTAGTATAGCGGATAGAGCAAGACATACAAGCAAAATTTGCCTACAGGTTCTTTGTAAGGGGACAAGCATTGTGGCCGGCAAGGTGATTGCTTTTACCGAGTGTAGGGCGGTCAGTGTTTGGCCAGAAGCAAGAAAAGTCAGGAGTAGTCTTGCTCTAAGCAGTGCGGCAGTTGTTCCAATGGACAAACCTGGCACTTGGGGTTTGGACGGCAGAATTCTTTGCCGAGCTTGACCAGTAGTGCATGGAATTCGTTGAAGAGCTGCACATCGTCGGGCAGATTTGATTGAAACAGACCTCGCAACTGTTCATAGTCTGCATCCGGATCGATTAGTTCATGTCGGACAGTGATTCGCGCAGTGTATGCGTCCACCACAAAGACGGATCTGCCAAAGGCGTAGAGCAGGATCGAGTCGGCGGTCTCGCGACCAATGCCCTTAACCGCCAAAAGCTCGGCTCTGAGCTGCTCGGTATCAATAATCTCAAGGTTTGCCAACCTGCCATCGTGTTTTTCGAAAAGCCAGTCGACAAAGCTTTTAAGGCGTTTTGCTTTTACATTGAAATAACCGGCCGGGCGTATAAGCTCAGCAACCTGTGGAGTGTCCAAATGATGTAGCGCTTCGGGCGTCAACAGGTGGGCAGACTTTAGATTAGCAATTGCTTTTTCGACATTAGCCCAGCTTGTATTTTGGGTCAATATGGCACCTGTGATTATCTCGAACTGTGTGTCGCCGGGCCACCAGTGCTGTGGGCCGAAGTGGTTGAGGAGTAGTTGATAGATTTCAGTTAGTTGCTCACTTATCATTGTAAACAGAGGAAGAACAACTCATTTTTGGTTATTGTAATCTCAGTTTTATTGGGGTAGACTCTGCAAAATTTATCGGATAAGGTCAACTGATTTTTATAAGAACAAGAGAGTTTTATATCGAGAAACTGATTTTAGCATACGGCACGTACTATGAAGAACGAGCACAATTACGGCACGAATCAGCTATTTAACTTTGCTCGAGATTCTTACCTTGAACGTACAAGTCGGCCGATTTATGCGGTGGTTTTCTTACTGCCATTTATAGTTTTCTATGAGCTGGGAACTATTGTAATAAATACAGATGTCCTGAACCAATCTCAGGTTCGTGTTGTTGCGTTTGTGTGGTTGCAGAATTTTCTGGAGTATCTTGGAGCGGGTAGCAAATTAGCCTGGGCAGCGCCTCCTTTGGTTGTTGTGGCTATTTTGATAGGGCTGCAATTGGCTTCACGAAGACAGTGGTATTGCAACTTTGGTGACATGTTGCCGATGGCGGTTGAATGTATTTTGCTTGCGGCACCGCTTATAGTGCTGAGTTTGATTTTGAGTAGACCCACTGGGCAAAGCACGGATGTCGCAGAGTTCACAGACGGTTTTACGCAGGTTCGGACAGAGGCTGGGTTGATAGGCTCTGGGATTGCGGAAGATGGACTCCGGTTGATGAGTGCAGGGACCAATGAAGGTGCGGTAAGGCAGGGGTCTTTGATGGCCAGTATTGTGACCGGTATAGGCGCAGGAATTTACGAGGAACTTATATTTCGATTGATCTTGATCTGCGTATTGATGATTCTTTTTCAGGATGTGTTTGGATTTGCACGGACTAACGCAATTGTACTTTCGGTTCTGATATCGGCGGCATTATTTAGCGCTCATCATCATTTTGTGTTTGTGTATGGACAATTCGGGTATAGTGTTGCGTTTAGCTGGCCAGAGTTTGCTTTTCGAACGGTTGCGGGTGTCTACTTTGCGATCCTTTTTGCATTTCGCGGTTTTGGAATTACTGCTGGAACCCATGCGTTCTACGACATCATTGCCACTATTGTAAATGCGGTTTTTTTCAGCCAATATGCATGACCGCGCGGATTATTTTTTTCGTCTTTTCTATAAAAAAGTGACTCTTGTTACTCTTTTGAGTTGCAGATGTTGCAAAACAATCGTCCTATAAGGGCATCTGTCGGCCTTATTAGTACTGATATTGGGCTTGAATAGAAGCGGCAGTTTTTGTATAATAAGATCAAATTTAGAAGTGAGCGTTTCAAGGTTTTTGTGTATGGAATTGCCGCAAATCAATATAGCAGTCAATCAATTGACTTTCAGTCTTTTTCAGAGACCTTTACATCCTGAACTCTTCCAGATTTATGCAAGTCGGAAATTGAAGACTGAGAAATATGAGGCCTGGATTTGGGTTACCGGCTGCACACATGTTGTTAGTGTGTTTGCTGATAATGCATGTCTGTCTGAAGTTGTCAGCGCGCCGGGGCAGTTGCTTCCGCATCGCGGTTTGGTTGAGCGTTTTCAGTTCCGCGGTCCACGAACCCACAAGTGTACTTTAAGCCGGGGAATAAGCTACATGACCGATTTCCAGGTCGAGAAGATGAGCCCAAATCTATACAGACAGAGCTTGACGGACCTTGAGCGGTTTGCACGGAATCGCGGTGTTTTCGTTAAGTTCTCAGAGCTGGAAGTGGGCAGCCTGGAACCGTTCTGCTATATTGACTTCGAGGCGAGACGCAGTGAGCTGCATATTCATACGTTCGCTGCTTATCCCGATCAGGTGACGATGATTAAGACACAATCTCTTTTCGACTTTCAGTAGAAAAGGGCTTTTGTAGTATTTCATGTCCTTTCTAATTTCAAATTGGTGGGGTGGTGGTAGCAATAGCTTTTTGTTTATATTGGTTTGTGCGATTTTTATCCAACCTTTGTCGATGAGCTGCTCTGCGTTTCTCCACGCATAAGCTCACACCGA
>CAYSPM010000065.1:0-6006 GCA_964432925.1 uncultured Pirellulales bacterium
AACATCACCTGACACCAGGATTTATTCAACGCAATTAAATCAACTGATGGCTCTTGCCGTGAAACTCACAAATAAAATGTAACAGAACAGCCCTATAATAGGATTTTATTTATTTTGACTGGAGCAAAGAAAAGTATTTGATTACAAATATATTGGTGATTATAATACCCATAAATTATTGGGTAGGGGTAAATGCGATTGAAAGCGAAAGGAGCTATGCGATGGGAAAAAAGAGAAAAGCGGCAAAAAAGAAAAGAGCCGTCAAGGGTCTGTGGTCCAAAAGTGAAGTGGGCGTGCTGAAAAGGCTTTTTTCCAATAATCCGACCGCAGAGATAGCATCAAAGCTCGGTCGGCCAACTGAGGCGGTAAAAAAGAAGGCGTCCAGAATGGGACTTCGCAAATCAAAAAGATATATGAAGTCACTCGGCAGATCATAGATTTTACAACCCGCTCCTCCGACGAGATGCTAACGCAACAATTAGTGCTATCGATGCTTGTCTCACTTAATATTAACTAAAACAGCCTATCAACAGTAGAAGAACACGAAGCGTGTTACTTGACGTGAGGGATAGATCAGGCAAGAGTGTTCCCATCGTCTTCTCATAAGTGCAAATATTGCAGCCTAGCCGTGCAGGGCAAGCCGCGAAAGCACCTAACCACGACGATTTAGATTGTGTCACTCTTAGCCTCTCAGGAAGTCAATCCTCTCCAGGCATCACGGCAATTGCGTATCCAAGGCTATTAAGCAGCCTTGGACTTACTGCGCAAAAGACTTGACATTTTGCATCAGGAAGTTTATTGTTCGGTAAACTAATCTTGTCAGCGAGTTTGAAATAGTGTATTGGGTAAATACGGGAGGTTGAATTGAGAGTTTTATCCGGCATACAGCCATCAGGGCGGCTTCATATCGGCAACTACTTTGGGGCTATGCGGCAACACTTGCAACTGCAGGCAGAGCACGAATGCTTCTATTTTATTGCAGATTACCACGCGCTAACGAGCAATCCGTCGCCAGTTGATATCGCCCGGTATACACTCGACGTAACAATGGATTACTTAGCGCTCGGCCTGGATGTGGGAAAAACAGTCTTCTGGCGACAATCAGATTTGCCGGAGGTCACTGAGCTGACGTGGCTGCTTTCCTGCATAACTCCCACGGGGCTTTTACAGCGATGCGTGAGCTTCAAGGACAAAGTCGCCCAGGGGCTCAGCCCAAATCATGGTCTCTTCGCATATCCGGTTCTTCAGGCAGCAGATATTCTCATTTTCAAATCGGATTTAGTTCCCGTTGGTGCCGACCAGAAACAGCATATCGAAATTACTCGCGACATCGCGATTCGGTTCAATAACACATACGGGGAAATATTCACCGTACCAAAAGAACACATTATCGAGTCTGTGGCGGTTGTTCCAGGTATCGATGGCCAAAAGATGAGCAAAAGCTATGGAAATACTATCGAGATATTTGAGCCGGAAGAAAACGTTAGAAAGAAAATAATGAAAATCGTCACCGACTCAACACCAGTCGATGCGCCAAAAGATCCTGAAAAATGTAATGTGTTTGCACTTTTGAAGCTCGTGGCCTCGGACGAAGAACTAACAGAATGGGAGAAAAGGTACCGCAGCGGGCCAATGGGGTACGGTGAAGTCAAAAAACGCTTGGCAGAGTTAATGATAGACTACTTCAAGCCTTTCAGGCAGAGAAGGGCTGAGCTTGAGAATAACGTCGATCAAGTTTGGAAGGTGTTGGCCGAAGGTGCACAACGAGCAAGGACAGTGGCAGCAGAGACGCTTGCTGCGGCTCGAGAGGCCGTAGGATTAGGAGAGCGGCGATGACAGAAAGGCTTGTCACAATTGCACAGTTTACCGACTACATAGAAGCCGATTTGGCAAAGCAGCTGCTTGAGGATTTTGGAATCAGGGCGATTGTGACCGGCCAGAATGTGGCAAATGTGTATTCCGGCATACCCGCTCTTACGGACATCCAACTTCAAACACCCGAAAGCCAGGCACAGGAAGCACGAGAGATCCTTGAAAACAGCAACAAGCAGGAGTAATCGTGGCTGACTATCGCGTAAATCTTGAAATATTCGCAGGGCCACTGGATCTGCTTTTACATCTGGTCCGCAAAGAGGAGGTAGACATCTATGATATTCCAATTGCGACGATAACTGATCAGTATATTCGATACATCGAAATGCTCAAAAGTTTGGATATAGATGTGGCAGGTGACTTTCTGGTAATGGCGGCAACCTTGATGGAAATAAAGTCGGTGATGCTGTTGCCAAAAGCTGAGCCGGACCAGTTGGATCAGGATAATCTTGCAGACCCACGGGCAGAACTCATCCGTCAGCTTCTGGAATACAAAAGGTTCAAGGACGCGGCTAATCTACTCAATGCTGCTGCGGATAGACATAAGGAACGTTTCGGTAGGCCCGATGCATTACTCGGGCAATTGAGCCCGGATAGTAAAGACGAGATTGATATAGAACAGGTTAGCGTGTGGGACTTGCTCGATGCCTTTGACACAATATGCAGGGCAACGGGCACAGCAGCCGAGATAAGGCACATCAAAGATGATACGCCAATTGACCTATATCAAATAGAGATACTTCATCGCCTTCAGGAAGAAGGCCCAATGACTTTTGAACGTATCTTTGAATCTAAGCAAAATCGTGCCGTGTTGATAGGCTTGTTCTTGGCGCTTCTGGAGTTGATTAGAGAAAATTTAGTCTGGGTCGAGCAGGCTACACCGTCGCAGATTTACCTGCGATCACTGACTACAGAACCGGCGGAACAAGCCGTGCAAAAAGTTGTCCTTGCCGCGTCAGCAGCCGATGTCGAAAGTCTTAGCCAAACGAAGGCACAAGAACAGGGACTCAAACCTGTCGGCGAACCTTCAGAACAAGGACAACAAACGACCAAACTAGTACATGAAGAACCACAAAAAGCCCCAATTTCTATTGTTGAGTTACCGCCCGACAAGAAGCCTTCTGCGCTACACCCCAAGCAAGAGATACAACAAGTAGAATCAAACAACAAAGGCAACAACCAGTAATTTAGTGTTTGACTCAGCAACCAACCACCAATAGAATACTCCATTCTGCTCACGGATTTATCCGGGGGAAGTCCCGTGGCGTTCTTAGATATGAAGCTCATCTGGGAACTCAAGAATAAATCTGGTCCACTTTGTTGTGATGTCGGTTTTGTAAATAGGAACAAAACGGCTGTCTCGACAGAACGTTTTCGGGTACAGGTAGTAAATACATATAGAAGTTGATAGTGTTTGCCACTTTGATAGGCTAAAAGGCAATAACGTGTACAATATGAGGTAATATAAGTGAGATTATTGATGCAATGTCCCACAAAATAGTATCCAAGAAGCAGCTTTCCGAAAATGTTTTTACCGCAGAAGTAGAGGCTCCGCTGATCGCACGCGCTGGAAAGCCAGGACAGTTTGTTATCCTCAGTATAAACAACGAATACTCTGAGCGGATTCCTTTAACAATCGCCGATGCCGATGCACAAAAAGGCACGATTCGACTGATATGGCAGCGTGTCGGGAAAACCACGGCTGAACTGAGCGATATGCAGATAGGCGACGAAATTGCAAACATCTCCGGACCACTCGGTAAACCAACACACATAGAGAACTTAGGTACCGTTGTCTGTGTCGGCGGGGGTATTGGCAATGCCCCGTTGCTGCCCATCACAAAGGCTCTTAAACAGGCAGGCAACAAAGTCACAAGCATACTCGGAGCGAGGACTAAAGAATTACTGATCCTCGAAGATGAGTTTGCACAAATAAGCGATGAACTAATAGTCACCACCGACGACGGTTCTTATGGGCGAAAGGCTTTGGTGACCGAACCACTACAAGAAGTCTGCCAACGTGATGTAAAGCCGAATCAAGCTTTCGCGATTGGGCCAGCTATAATGATGAAGTTCTGCAGTGAGGTGACAAAAAAGTTCAATGTCCCTATCCAGGTGTCACTTAATACAATAATGGTCGATGGAACCGGCATGTGCGGTGGATGCCGGGTCGAAATTGACGGCAAAGCGAATTTTGTCTGTGTAGATGGACCGGAGTTTGACGGGCATAAGGTAAACTTTGACTTGATGATAAAAAGACTTGACGCATATAAGAAGCAGGAGCAAAACGCCTACATGCAATACAAAAAGCATAAATGCAAAATTGGATTGGATAATTAGAAGAAGAGATATTTGCTTAGCTGTTCAAAAAAAGATTCTTTTAATGCCCTGGAGCCTCACACGGTGACAGAAGAACAAAGACAAGAGTTACTACAACAGCTTCTGGAGAAACAAAAAACAGGCAAGCTTAAACCATCTGAGAGGTACGAGATTGCTCCTCAGGAAATGCCTGAGCAGGATGCCTTAGCCAGGAGAAGCAATGTCAACGAGGTGACGCTGGGTTATTCTGAGGAACAAGCGCGTCTGGAAGCGATGCGGTGTCTTCAATGTAAAAATGCTCCCTGCATTAAAGGCTGCCCTGTCCAAATTAGAATAAGAGACTTCGTCGCCGCAATAGCGGAGGGCGAATACAGTAAAGCTCTGGCGATCATTAAGGAAAATTCTCTACTGCCAGCAGTATGCGGACGAGTGTGTCCTCAGGAAGTACAGTGCCAACAAACGTGCACCGTAGGGTTGAAATTCAAAGACCCGACTAAGGCCGTTTCGATCGGCCGACTTGAACGCTTTGTGGCAGATCTGGACCAAGATAATGACAGCATTCCGGCTGTAGCGGCCGAGACGGGAATGAAGGTCGCTGTGGTTGGCTCAGGTCCGGGTGGTATTGTAGCAGCATCGGATACGAGAAGGGCCGGCCATGATGTCACTATATTCGAGGCATTTCATAAGCCAGGCGGTGTTATGGTTTATGGGATTCCGGAATTTAGACTGCCCAAGGCGATAGTTCAAAAGGAAATTGACGTTCTGAGGAAAATGGGTATTAAGATAGTGCCAAACTTCATAGTCGGCAGAACACGTACAATTGAGCAATTGATGAAAGAAGATGGGTTCGATGCGATATATATAGGTGTGGGAGCAGGTTTGCCGAGATTTATGGGTATCGAGGGTGAATCTCTCATTGGGGTATATAGTGCAAATGAATATCTGACCCGTGCTAACCTTATGAAGGCTTACGACTTTGGCAAGGGTGCTGACACTCCTATCGCCGTTTCAAAAAAAGTAGCTGTGGTTGGCGGAGGCAACGTTGCTATGGACTCAGCGAGGACCGCTGTGAGACTCGGCGCTGAGAAGGTGTATCTATTGTACCGACGAACAGAAAAGGAAATGCCGGCGCGAATTGAGGAAGTACATCACGCAAAAGAAGAAGGTATCGAATTTCATATACTACAAAGTCCTAAACGCATAATCGGCAATGAAGAAAGCCATGTTATTGCCGTCGAATGTCTAAAGTTCAAGCTGGGAGAGCCGGACGAGTCCGGCAGAAAACGACCCATACCGATCGACGGGTCAGAGTTCACGATAGACGTTGATACGGTAATTATAGCTATCGGCAATGCTGCAAATCCATTAATTCGCCAGACGACACCTGGACTTGAGTTCAATAAATGGGGAAACATCGTCGTTGACGAAAACTGCAAGACCTCAATTGAGGGTGTCTATGCCGGCGGGGACATTGTTCTAGGTGCTGCAACGGTAATATTGGCGATGGGCCAGGGTCGAATCGCAGCAGCAGCGATAAACGAATACCTCGAAAAAAAGAAAATCTCCGGCCACTGATTTAATTCTGGAAGGTTCGCTAAACACCAATCAAGCGTCTTTTTGCCAGTTAGGAAAGAAGAGCTACAGAGAAAAACTAGGGCATTTTACGAAAATACTGGCAGAATGCTCCGACTTTTAGTCGGAGTTGAATGCGATAAAAAGCAATCTTCTTTATTTTTTGATAGAAGCCCCGACCTTTGGTCGGGGAGATTCACTGCACAGATACTTTCGGCTTGACAAGGATGGGGTTGTTCAATA
>CAYSPM010000065.1:6106-14472 GCA_964432925.1 uncultured Pirellulales bacterium
TGCATTGCTCCGCCCTATGACGTTATCAGTTCCGCTCAACAAAAACAGCTTTACGAGAGAAGCAGATATAACATCGTACGCATAATCAAAGGAGAGATGAGACCATCGGACGACGGTCAGAATAATCAGTACACTCGAGCGGCTGAGTATTTTAAGCGCTGGGTACAAGAGGGCGCTCTGAAACAGGATGCAACTGAGGCTATCTACGCTTATGTGCAGGATTTTGAATTAGCAGGAGCCGAATTCCAACGACTGAGCTTTATCACCCTTGGCAAACTTGAAGAATTCGGTAAAACGGTACGACCCCACGAAGAGATTTTCGAGAAACCAATGATCGATAGACTCAACCTCAAGAAAGCAACTGAAGCGAGGTTTGGGCTTGTTTTTATGCTCTACGAAGACGAAGAAAGAATAGCTGACAAGATTATAGAAAAGTCCACAACACAGGAGCCACTTTTAGATTGCATAAATGACGATAATGTAAGACACCGCATATTTGCGATAACTGCGAAAGAAGATATAGATTCGATCGTCAGGATGATGAACGACAAAAGCTGCATAATAGCAGATGGTCATCACCGCTACACAACCGGTTTGACGTATGCTAGGGAATGTCCTAAAGCGGATGCCAAGTATCAAATGCTTGCCTTTAGCAATATGCGTCAGAAAGGACTGACCGTACTGGCTACTCACAGGGTCGTTGGAAATCTCCAAGACTTTAACATGGAGAAGCTGAAAACAGATCTCAGACAGAACTTTGAATTGTCGCAGTGGAAGTTCAACGCAGAGCCAAAGAGTAAAACCGATGCAAAGCAGAAAATGCTCGCACAAATGAAGACCGAGCATTACAAAGATAGAAACGCCTTTGGAATCTATGGAGGCGGCAACACTTTTTACACAGCCGTGCTGAAAGAGAAAAGAGAAATGGATACAGTTGCTCCTGATATGAGTTCCGCTTGGAGAGGTTTGGATGTATCCATTTTGCACAAACTTATTCTTGAACAGCTTCTCGGTATAAGCGAGGAGACTCTATTAAAAGGTGAACATGTAGAATACGTTAAAGACACAACAAACGCGGTCGACAACACGATAGCACAGGTCGATGCGAGGCAAAAACAAATAGCTTTCTTTTTAAACCCGGTGAAATTAGAGCAGCTAAAGATGGTCACAGAGGCCGGAGAGCGAATGCCACAGAAATCGACCTATTTCTATCCAAAAATGTATACAGGTTTGACAATACAAAAATTGTGAGGTGTTTTGGAGGCCTTCTATGGTAGACTGGAAAAACCCACCAAGATTGTTTATTCCCGGCCCGGTAAAGGTCAATGAAGATGTACTGCAACAACTTGCAAGGCCGACGCTGGGACATCGTGGTAAAGAGTACGCTCAACTGCATGAAGAGACAACGCAGATGCTTAAGAAGGTTTTATTGACAAAACAGAACATCTTTCTATCGACATCGAGCGCATCGGGAATTTGGGAGGCAGCGATTCGTAATTGCATAGCGACGGATGAAACCGTCCTTGCCACGTGTTGTGGCGCGTTCAGCGATAAATGGGCAACCGTCGCTAAAGATTGCGGTAGAAAGGTCGATGAGCTAAAGGTAGATTGGGGTGAGCCTATCCTGGCTGAGATGATCGATGAAAAGCTTTCCAGCGGTAAGTACGCCGCTATCACGCTCGTTTACAATGAGACAAGCACTGGCTTAACCAATCCGGTTTATGAAATAAGCAAAATGATGAGACAGAAATATCCCAATGTTCTTGTGTTCGTCGATGCGGTCAGCGCTATGGTTGCTTTACCGATGCACTTTGACGAGCTTGGGTGGGATGTAGCGTTTGCGTCTGTTCAGAAGGCCTTTGCGATCCCACCAGGCTTTGCGGTTGCTGTCGTTAGCAACAGGGCTATGGAGAAAAGTAAAAGTGTACCTGCGAGAGGTTATTACTTTAACTTTGAACTGTGGGCAAAGCAAGCTCAGAAAAACCAAACACTCGTGACGCCGAGTATACCTCACATAATGGCTTTGAACTATCAGTGCCAAAGATTGCTTAAAGAAGGCATGGAGAACGTCTGGGCCAGGCACGTGCAAATGGGTGAGTTCGTAAGGGCCTGGGCTAAGGAGAACTTTGCTCTGTTTTGCGATGAAAAGTATGCTTCGAATACCCTTACAGCGGTTAAAAACACGAAAGGCATTAATGTGGCTGAGACCATAAATGCGATTCAGCAAAAGCACAACACGATCTTCGGCAACGGTTATGGTAAACTGAAGGAACAGACTTTCCGTATCGCTCACATGGGCGACATTACCCTCGACGACCTGAAGGAACTGCTTGGCTGGATCGACGAAGAAATCGGCTAAGATATGCCCGCCTGGTCAAACACACGAAACTGCCGATACAGTTACCATACAAAGATGAGGGGCTGTTTTTTTATAGTCGCGGCATAGAGTTTATGGATTTGTCTGTGGTAATACCGGCATTTGAGGAAAGCAAAAAAATAGCTCGTGACATTGAGGCAGCAGCAAAGTTTCTAGCCGGTAATAATTTAGAGGGGGAGATTATAATCGTTGACGATGGCAGCGAAGATGATACCTCAGAAGTCGCAAAAGCCGTTAAAACTCCCCCAACCGTGAGACTAAAAGTTATCCGTTACGAGCCTCACCATGGTAAGGGTTACGCGGTACGAACCGGCATAAATGAAACAAGCTGTGAGTACGTACTGTTTGCTGATAGTGGGCTATGTGTACCTTATGAAGATGTTCTGCGAGGGCTGGAGCTAATCAAAAAAGGAGACTGTGATATCGCACACGGCTCACGAAAGATGCGAGAATGCCACATTAAAAAAGCACAGAGCTTATACCGACGAATTTGCTCCAAACTGTTTCACTGGCTCGTGGTTCTATATATGAAGATTCCATCTAAATTGAGTGATACACAATGTGGATTTAAAATATACCAGGGTGTTATTGCGAGAAAGCTTTATGGTAAGGCTGTAACCGATGGATTCGCATTCGACATAGAAGTCATACTGCGAGCACAAAAACAGGGATACCGGATAAAGGAATTTCCTATAGATTGGACCTGCGACCGGGACAGTCGACTTTCCCCAACACGCAGTTCGTGGCGTGTCCTTTGTGAACTGACAGTTATTAAGCGGACCCTACCTAAAAAATGAAAGTCTTTGCCCAATGCCAGTGAAAAGGTGGACAAAATCACTTGATTTTTTCACTAAGGCGGTTTATTTTATAATAGAAAATGTCGGATTTGATTACTAATTCTTAACAGGTAAGCGAAAGAAACAGAAATAATACCTGACTTTACGAAAAAGAAAGTTTTAAGCAATATATTGCTATGATTGATATAGAAAAAGTCAAACCAGAGATCGAACGGGTATGTCGAAGTTTGCCGGTCAAACGTTTAGGCCTGTTTGGTTCTGCTTTGAGCCAAAATTGCTCCCAAGATAGTGACATTGATGTTCTGGTGATTTTTGATTCGAGCGAAAATATTGACCTTTTCGATAAGTATTTTGAATTAAAAGAGCAATTGGAAGAAATATTTAAACGAGAGGTTGACTTGGTTGTTGATAAAAAATTCAAAAACCCTGTCTTGAGAGAATCTATTGATAGGACACGGATAATCATTTATGAACGATGAAACAAGAAAGAACCTTATCGATATCCTGCAGGCAGCCGAAGAGATACAAGATTTTGTTCGCGGAATGGATTTAAAGGCATATCAAAACAATCCCGTTACCAAAAGAGCCGTCGAAAGAGACTTTGAAATCATTTGAGAAGCTCTTAATAGGATTAAAAATACAGATAGCGAATTACTTGAAAAGATTTCAGAGCATCACCGCATCATAGGATTCAGAAACATCTTGATTCATGGCTATGATATTTTGATGAAGCCATTGTATGGCAAGCCGTTACAAAACACCTGCCGATTTTAATCAGAGAAATAAAAGAAATACTGAGCGCCTGAACAGCAAACATTGTTGACTTTTATCTTGGCGAAGGACAAGCCAGTAATATGGTGATGGGGGTTTTGTAAAGAAAATGGGCAATCGCTTAAATGGTGTGGTGAAAGCGAATCTTTTGAAAGAGAGGTATTATCAAAATGAAAAAATTCTGGATTTTGGTAATATTGATATTACCGTCCGCCCCTCTGTTATTTCATAAATTTGTCGCGCTGGGAGAGGAAGAGCAGCGTTTTCATAGTCCAACTAATGGATACTCTGTAGTAATTCCCAAAGGATGGAGGCAAGTACCTCAGGAGGTTGTAAACCAATCATTTAAAGCAGGATTCTTCGAAAACAAACTTACTTTTGATATTGAAACAGTATTAGCAGTTGAATTCAACGAAAACGAATTAAAACATCCATATGCGATAATACAGGCAAAAAGTTACTCTAAGTATGGTGTGAACCGGCCATTGACAAAGGAAGAGATTGAGAAACTCTTTAAGGAGATAACGCCAGTAATTTTAGGATTAGCGGATACAAAGCTGGAAAACGTGGAAGAGTTTTTATCTGAAGGTATGCGCGGGATAATTTCTCAAATGAAGGTTGGCAAATTATATTTGGATAATAAAAATATGTCTTTTCTATTCGGCTTAGATACAGAAGTGGTCAACTTAGGCACTATCAAAACCTTGACATTTGGAAAATTTGGCAGATATGGATACGTTAAAATAACATTTTGCTGTTTGGAATCCGCTTGGCATCGATTTAGTAATCCCCGCGACGTCATCCTTTGCTCTTTCCAGTTTGATGCAGACACAGACTACAAAGGCGCTCAAACAAAACGCGTGTCTAACTATAAACAAAGTAAATCTTTTTGGGAGGATTTATTAGTTGATGTGCTTGTTTATGGAAGCTTTGGTTTGGTTATTTTCCTAATCGGCATAGTGGGCAGCTTCATTTCCAAATCAAAAGGTAAAAAATAATGGCGAGCAAAGTAAAGACGGAATCGAAAAAGCCGATGAACAACAGAATAAGTAAATCGGCGACTTAGCGGTCTGTCCTCGTTGTATTGTGGGCTTACATCGTGATATTGTAGCCTTGCATCGGGAAATTTCAGCTTTACATTGTAGAGTTGCGAGGTTGCATTGAGCTGTTACAAATGGGTGAAAAGGTGTACATAGTATCATTTGAATAGTTCATGCTTTTTCCATTGGCCGAAGTGCGAAACTTTGTCTTTTTGTGACTGTGAATCTGTGACAACAACCATAGCAAGGACATTCTTGTGAAGCCGACAATAGTGCTCGACCTCACTCGGAGTCATGATCATAAAAGCAGTGGAAAGAGCATCAGCAACTACAGCACTATTTGCACAGGCCCAGGCGGCACGTTTGCCTTCTACCGGCTGAGCTGTGCGAGGGTCGATGATATGAGGACCTTTCAGCAAGCCGGAGCCACTCACAGCGCGACGGCGCAAAGATAGATGCGCCAGGGTCTGTTTGCGATTAGCAGGATTGCTCAATGTGAGCGGCCAACCCTCCATCTCGGCAGGAGGATCAAGGGCTAAAACGGAACTATAGCCTCCATGAAGCAATGCTGTATCGATGCTCCATTCATGCAAAAACTCAGCCATCTGGTCAAGTGCATAGCCTTTGCCGATGCCGCCGAGGTCAATACGTAAGGGGCTGGCTAAGAGTGTCACCGTATGTTCGTCCTCATCTAACTGGATAAGGTTTGCGCCGGTTTGCTCAAGAGCAAGATTCAACCGCTCTTGAACATGCCTGCGAGTGACTTCTCTTTTACCTAACCAACGGTCTACAAGAGAACCCATTGTAATATCAAATGCGCCCTTGGTCTGGACATACATCTGGACGCCGAGGTTCAAACAGTCGAAAGTATCCAAACCTATTTTCAGAGGTTGGCCAGCAGCAAGGTTGTTGATTCGGGAGATGTCACTATTTTCGATAAATCGGCTAAGTTCTTGCTCAATACGCTCAAGCTCACTAAAAGCGGCATTTGCAGCTTGTCGAGCATAATTAACATTATCATTGCATATTATGATCTCGAAAGTCGTCGCCATCGCTTCATGAGTAAAACGATGCAGGTTGGGTATTGAAGTCCAAGATACCTCAATGAGTGACATTTCCGGCTGAGATTTTGGCATTTTTGCTCTATCTTCCATCAATCTCTACTATGGCCGATCGCGATGGACGCGATCCCAAAGGTCTCTTCTAACAAGACCAAGTAAATGAACGTCCGGGCGAAGACTCAAATAGTACGGCTTGTCAAATAGATACAAGTACATTTGTCGATTCTCAAGCAAGGTCGGCGAGTAAAGCTTCTGTGTCAGCGCCTCTTCTAAATCGGTCGATACGATAATAAGTGGAGCTGATATAACCTCATCATCCACACTGTCACGCCATCCAACATGTGTAAACGAGCGCAAGTACCAGGGAAGAGGCCAATAGTCATGGTCCGGGCAGATAACTTCAATATGTATATCGTGGCCAGCTTCCTGGGCCTGTGCGTACTCATTAACAAGGCGAGCTATCGTGAACACATCTGCTGTAGGGTGGGCGTAAACATAAGGATTGCAGGGGTTAGCATAATATATGTAATTGCCTCGATAGCTCTGCCAGGCCAAATGGGTAAAAGCACCTATCAGCAATAAAATAACAATCAAACGAGGTAAAGTCTTTCGAGCTATCGCTACAAGTGCCACCGCTCCAACACCAGCCAGTAGAATCATACCATGCAAGAAACCCAACAAACACCACGGAGTTTTATACGGGATCACAGAGTAAAGCACAGTCATTATAAGCGTGTAAAAAGCAATAAATCTCACAAAGTGTATGTTGCAGTCGTACAGACCTTTTTTTATGATTGCAGCGATAAAGCCAACTATCGCTAATAAAACAATAAAGGCCTCCGTCCAAATTGGCCCTTGTCCATATTTGGAGAAAATGAGCATTCTTAAATAATAATACCAGGCATGAATATGGTGGCTATCGCCCTCAGCTCTGCCAAAGTAAACAGCATAGGCACGTAGTGAATCAAAAATCCCTTTAGGATTCTGCAGGAATGAGGAATAAAAAAGCACTGAAACCGTTAGAGCAACTATGAGCGCTATTATAATGTGCTTTGATTTTATGGATTCGAACATTCTGCCTAACGAACCGGCAGTGGTGCGTTGGGCTAAAATCGTAAATAGAACAGCCAACAAAAGTGAACCGAAAGCGATAATGCAAGTCTCCTTTGTCGCATGCGCCAATCCTACAAATATGGCTGATAGCAGAATCCATGCGATGTTAGTGCTTTGGATATAACGATAGGCGCATACAATGGCACCAAAAGTGAAGCAAACAAGCAGTGTCTCATGAATGTAGTACCGGCTGTAGAAAACCATGGCTGGGGATATAGCTGTGAAAAAGGCTGTGCACACTACAGCAGCGCGACCCAGTGCATCTGGTATTAATAAAAGCATTAGAACCAAGAGTATTCCAAAGAAAACGGGTACGATCCGCAGAGTAAACTCAGTGATCTTGGTCAATTGCTTTGCACCGCAGAGTCGCGCAGGAATCAGTGCAAGATAGTTCAAAGTGGGTCCGTGATACTCGTTGGGATTGTAGGTATAAACGCCTTGTTCCAGGAGCAGGCGGAATTTTTCTGCATGAACAGCCTCGTCACCGTGCATGGGGCGTAAGCTAAGTTGGGGTATGCGTAGAAAGATGGAGACAGTGGTCGCAACCAGGATGAGGACGCAACACTGCCACTTGCTACACGAGAGAGAATCTCGCAGCTTCATTCTATAGGTTTGCCGTAGACTTCCACTTCGATATAGTGGTTCAAATCGTTGCTTGTGTTGCCATTACTATAGAGGCGGACATATCGGCCGCGTACAGGTCCATGGCTCAAACAATCGATAAGTTTACCTTCAGCGGTTTCCGTGTAGTGCATTTTTTTGCCGACACCCATACCTGCTGAGTTGTCGATGTCATTGTTAAAGACAGTCTTGACATTGCTTATAAAATCGGAGTCGTCAGAAACCTGTACTACTACATCATAATAGACGCGGGGTTGCTTATGGTAGTGCCATATAACAATGGCGTATATCTCGCATGTCTGCTCAAGATCTATGGTGACGTATTGAACAAAAGGTCCAAGCTCAACGAAACTGCCATCTGCGGCTTCTTTGTCACCATCCGTAACATATTCAATCTCACCAATAATCGGCTCTTCATCGCTGCCTGAGACAGGTTTTTCAAAAGCCACGTTCGTAGTTCCCACCGGAGCTAAGAATGGAGGCCGGGGTTTGCCAAGTGGCTTCTCAAGATTCGGAACACGTGTATCTTGCGGCGTACCAACAAACATTGGCTTTGGCAGATCAATCTCAATCGGCACCAGCTTGG
>CAYSPM010000066.1:0-7250 GCA_964432925.1 uncultured Pirellulales bacterium
CAACCTCTCAGTCCCGCTACCCGTCATAGCCTTGGTGAGCCATTACCTCACCAACTAGCTGATAGGAGGTAGGCCGCTCCTATGCCGATAAATCTTTGGTCATCTGCCCATCGACAGACGACATTATCCGGTATTACCGCCCCTTTCGGTAGTCCCCTAAGGGACGACGCTATCCCGAAGCACAGGGTACGTTACCTACTCGTTACTCACCCTTTCGCCACTAACCATCCTCTCGATTACTCAATTGGATGGTCCGTTCGACTTGCATGTCTTAGCCACGCCGCCAGCGTTCGTTCTGAGCCAGGATCAAACCCTTCAGTTTGTATCGTAGAAACCTCCTTCGCGTAAAGCTTCGGAGGTCATCTTCGATTAAGGCTCAACATTTGGCATACGCGCCGAAAGTGCTGAGATTAAAAGACTATTCTCAATTTATAGCTTGCCGTGATAATGCGTATATCATCGCGGAAGCTGCACTTTCGCTGCTTTGTTGGCTTAACTGTTAACTTGTCAAAGAACTACGTATAAACGACTGAAAAAACAACATGTACAGATACTGTATGTCATCCCCCCTCAACTATTATAATTCTAACCTAAATATTACTATCGTCAATAACATAAAAGGAAAAAAGAAAATTTTTTTATTGTGCAGGGAGGCACTCATAGATTTGTGTGGGAATTTTATTCTTCTTCGATAGCCGTTATTGTCGCATCTAGGCCCGTAAGGACGGTCTTAACGGCAGGATTATTTATTATTTCACTTCTTCTTTGGCTGTTGGTCCTGGGGCGTTTTGCGCCGGCTTTAGCCACCGGTTGTTCAGTTAGAGCGAATTCGAGTTGAATTTTAGAAGGCAAGCCAGGATAGTCACTTAACGCAGAAGCGATTTGTTCTGCTCGGCCATTGCTTTGGCACATCTGCTTCTGGATTTTAGCTGAGGCTCCAAACTCAATGGTCAAGAGTCCATTTTCCAGCCTTGCCGGTGCAGCAGAACTTAGCAGACCCACAGTACCTGGTCCAAGTTGAGTACCGAGAGTTGCTAAGATGTCCTGCCAGTGGTCTGTTATGTACTGCAAATCTTTTAAACCAGATACTTCTCGCTGACCGTTGCTCGTGACCTGCGGTTCATCGTCTATCTGTTGCTGATTCTCGCTTTGCGTTTCTTTGCTTGCGTTTGTTTGTACCTGTGTGTGCAAGTTATCTTTTGGGCTTACTACTTGCTTTTTTTTTATGCTTGAGCTTGAGCTATTCTGCGACTGGGACAGCAATTGATCGATATTCATGAAATGCTCAGCGAGGGCAAATCTTAAAAGCGCAGCCTCCAGAAGCGGTCTGGGAGTATCGCTATTTTTGACTTGCCAGCGCAGTCTCTCAAGTGTCGTTATGTTATAGATAAGTGCGGCAGTGTCGAATTTCTTAGCCAAGGCCGTAGCTCGCTTTTGCTGATCGGCTGTTAAAATCAGAAACTCGTTTTCCGTCCCTGTTGATTTAATCACCATTAAATCGCGCATACGGTCCACAAGTGCATTTACGATCTGGACTTCGCTCAAACCTGTTTTAGTCAGGTCATCTGTAGCAGCGAGTGTCCCTGCGGCGTCATTGTCGCCGATTCTTTCTATCAGATTATAGATCTTTTCACTATTTGGTTCGCCCAGGAACTCTTCAACCAGTTCGACGTTAAGCGGCTGAGCACCGGTACTTATTAACCTGTCCAGCAGGCTCAGCGCATCTCTCATTGAGCCGTTTGCCATCTTTGCCAGGGGCAGGGGCAGATTTTCGTCATATTCGGCTTTCTCCTGATCGAGTATGGATTTGAGTTGTTCTGCAATGAGCTTCGTACTTATGTTGCCAAAATCGAATCTCTGGCATCTGGATTGTATCGTGGGGATGACCTTATTGGGCTCAGTGGTGGCGAAGATGAACTTCACGTGGCCCGGCGGCTCTTCAAGTATCTTCAAAAGGGCGTTAAAAGCTGGGACAGTTAGCATGTGGACTTCGTCTATGATGTAAATTTTGAATCTGCTTCGAGCGGGCCTGTAAATTGCGTTTTGCCGTAGCTCTCGGACTTGTTCTACACCATTATTTGTAGCTCCGTCGATCTCGATGACGTCGATGTCTTCGCCAGTATTGATTGCTATGCAACTATCGCATTTGCAGCACGGCTCTGTAGTTGGTTGCTCAAACGAGAGACAGTTGAGTGCTTTAGCAAGTATACGTGCCATTGTGGTCTTGCCGACGCCACGTGTGCCGGTAAATAAATATGCATGAGCGACCCTGCCAGTTTTGATGGCGTTTTTGAGGGTCTTTGCGATTGGGTCTTGGCCCACTACCTCATCGAAGGTCTGCGACCTGTATTTTCTTGCCAGTACTGTGTAAGCCATATTCAATTTACTATTGACGATTTTCTATTGATTATTTTCAAACGACTCTAATCGCAGATCTTGCAACTCCGCGAGCTGTCTTTCTGGAAGAGACCAAAATTGAGACTAATTCGTAGCCTTCTTGTAGCAAAGGAAGAACTTTTTTACTCTGTAATAACTGCTCGTCGATTATAAACTGAATCCAGAAGCATGTCTCGTCGGCTTCTTCAATCACTATGCTCAGTTTCGAGATAAAATCAGGCTTCGATTGTGCGATACATGCAGATCTGTAATTTGCAGCCACCGATGTTGAGCACCTGATAAGCTGCCCTTTAAGATGGTTACCCAAATGGTTTCTGGGTAAAGCCAGAGCCAATTTAACACATCTGTGCGCAAAGTCTCTTGTCCTGTTCTTCAGCTCATCTGCATCCATTTTTCAACATTCAATTGTCAATAGTAAATTTTAAATCCAAGATGGCCGGGTTAACCCACAGCACAACCATGCTCACGCTTATGGCTGCTCGGTTCCCCGCCTGACCAGATTCACGGGCTCGGCTTGCATGGGACCCGGCCATATAATTGATTATTTTCTGTGTCGCAACGTGTCTGTAGTATAATAAGGAGCATACTAACTTTCCACAAAAACATTTCGAGGTTCTTAAATGCGTATTTATCATGTCTGCTTAGGCCTCAGGTTTATCCTGGGGGTTTCCTTTCGCGCTAGCTCGCAGGTTTTTCTTGTCAATAACATCCTTAATTTTGTATAGTTATTTTATGATTTTATAGCGATTTATTTCAGGAGAGGGCAAATGAAGCGGAGGACAATCTGGCTTATCCTTATAGTAATTTACATGGTAATATTACTACTCTGTACGTTTGCTCAAGCAAGAACCATCTATGTTAATAACGACGGCCTCGCAGATTTCAATAATATCCAGGCCGCTATAGACGATGCCAACAACGGCGATGTAGTCATTGTCAAATCTGGTACATACACCGGCGATGGCAACCGTGATATCGACTTCAAAGGTAAAGCAATCACTGTCCGAAGTGAAGCCGGGCCCGAATCGTGCATCATCGACTGTAAAGGCAGCGGAGACCAGCCACATAGGGGTTTCTACTTCCACAGTGGTGAGGATACCAATTCCGTTGTTAAGGGTTTCACCATAACCGGCGGCGATGCTGTTGAGGCCTATGATTATGGTCGAGGTCAAAATATTGGTGGCGGAATATATTGTGAGGAAAGTAGCCCACATATCACAGACTGTATAATAACAGCGAATATCGCTCGTATGGGTGGCGGGATTGCGTGTATTGATTCAAATTCAGTTATTGCCAACTGTATTATCTCCAACAACATAGCCGGCTTATATCCACCGTTTTGGGTTTGGCAACCTTTTGGTAGCGGGGGAGGAATAGAAACCAGCGATGGCTGCCCAATGCTGATCAATTGTGTCATCATAGGTAATCGTGCTAGCAATGAAGGAGGAGGTATTAATTGCTGTGGCAATTTGGTTGTTGTGAATTGCACGATAAATGGAAATCTTGTTGGATGGCAGGATGGATTTGGGGGCGGAATCTCCTTTTCTGGTACTAAGCTTGATGAAGCCATTCTACGTAGTTGCATTCTTTGGGAAAATATGGCTATAGGACGTAATGCTCACGGTGATCAGATTGCACGATTAGGAGGTGGTATCGCAGGGACCATGCGTTTGGAACTCATCTGCTGTACAGTGCAGGACGGCACCGATGCTATCTACACAGCGTGGTCGCAGTTGGTAGAGGGAAGCTGGATAAGTGATGAACCGCATTTTGCTAACCCAGGTTATTGGGACCCGAATGGGACAGCGGACAATCCAAATGACGACTTCTGGGTGGATGGTGACTACCATCTGAAATCCCAGGCTGGTCGGTGGGAACCAGCAACACAGGCCTGGGTCGTGGACGATGTAACCAGCCCATGTATTGACGCAGGCGACCCAGCCAGCCCAATCGGATATGAGCCATTCCCCAACGGTGGTCGAATCAACATAGGTGCCTACGGCGGCACAGCCGAGGCAAGTAAATCATATTTTGGTAAACCACCTTGCGAAACCATCATCGCGGGCGACATAAACGGCGACTGCAAGGTGGATTTTCGGGATTTTGCCATTATGGCCGGTCAATGGCTTATGGGCCAACATTAGAGTGTGATTTAGCCCCTGCTAGGATAGACGGCACTGTGGCGTTTTAGGGTGGTTTTGTGAAAAAATTTGTGCGCAATGCTTGACAAATTCTGGGCAATATTCTATTGACTGTGCGCCGCCGGGGGGGAATAATCTGGCGTCCAAGTATTGGTCAAAAAGGAGGTTGCCATGAAGGTTAGAATTGAGGATACGTGTACTGCTTGTGGGCTTTGTGTTGATACCTGTCCAGAGGTCTTTGATATGGGCGATGATATGGCACAGGTTATCGTTGATGAGGTTCCTGCTGAGTATGAGGATGCGGTTCAGCAGGCTGCTGACGAATGCCCTGTCGAGGCGATTGTTGTGGAGTAGCAACTCGTAGAATCTACAACATTGGAGATCACAAACACACGCACGGCAAGAACTCACGAGTTTTCTGGGCGTTCTTGCCTCGTTTTTCATCGATGCTGTCTTGGCTTGTGATTGTTTAAGCTACTTTATACTCGCGGCGTTACTACGCTCAGATAGAAGAATGCAATCGCAATCGCCGGCAACACTAAGCATGGGCCAACCATTTCTGTTAGAGTAAATGACACCGGATCGTCCCCTTAAGGGCGTAAAATGCCCCCTTTGACCGGACTGAAGTAACTTAATGACCGCAGCTTTGAATTAAGTAACTCCAGTGTTCGCAATGTACGTCGCCCCTTTAGAGAATTTTCGCCAACATCGGCTCATCGGCGATGAGAAAGCAGTGGCCAAGGTGTAAGATTATCCAAATAATAAAGACACACCACATAAAAATATAGACCGTTGAGTATTTGTAGTATGATACTGATTGTGAATAATCAATGCGCTTATTCTTGTCATTTCGAGCGATTTAGCCTTTAGCCCTGAGCGAAGTCGAAGGGGAAGCGGAGTCGAGAAATCCCTCGGCTTGGCTCGGGACAGGTCTGCTTTTTAATAGATTTCTCCACTTCGCCCCTTAGGGGCTTCCATTCTCCGCCCCTTAGGGACTGCGAAGGATGAAAGCCCCACCCTACATCTAAACCAGATTTCTCCGCTCCGTTCGCTGTGCTCACTTCGGTCGAAATGACATTTTTTGTTCGCTGCGTTGGCTTCGGTAGAAATGATTGAAAGCCACAAATTTTAATCACAATTGGTATTACATTCTTTTGTAGCGGGGACCGCCAGTGCCTTCCGGAACCGTCCAGCGGATATTGTCAAACGGACATTTTCTCTGGCAGGTCTTACAATGCAGGCAGTTGGACGGGTTTGCGGGCCTTACTTCATCGTGGATTGTCTCATACACTCCAGCAGGGCAAAACGTGATACAAGGGCTATTGAATATCGGTGTGCATTTAGTTTCACAAATAGTTTTATCCAGGATTTTCAGATGTGATGGTTGCTCCTCACGGTGTTCCGTGGCTGCTACAGCCGTGAATGTATCTTTGTCAAAATTCTGATTGGGTTTTAGACGATATTTAGCGATTGTCATGGATTCATAGTCTTTTTCGATTTCAAACTTCGGCAGCAGGCCTCCAAGAACCGAAAGTGGCATGCCCTGCAACGGGCCAAATTTAGCAACTGCCTGTCGGAAATTCCGAGCAGAGTACATTTCTTTTATGATATTGGATCGTTCGACCAGCTCAGTATACCTAACAGCAGACTGCTGAGAAGTGTCAAAGCTATCAACGATGGCTTTTGCAGCCTGTATGCCGGAATCGATAGCATTATGCAGGCCTTTGATCTTGAGCATGTTGACAAAACCGGCGCTGTCACCAAGTATCATTACATTAGCCATACCAATACTTCCGGTCTGCGGGTCTCTTGGTATCGCATAGTATCCCCCTTCCGGAATCATTTTCGCGCCGGCTTCAACGACCGTGCCGCCCTCAATAAACTGCCTGACAAACCGATGCTCTTTGAAACGAACCAACGCGTCCTGTGGGTTGAAATTATAGTACTTCCAATCAGCACCGACGATCATGCCCACGGACAGGTGATCCTGGACACCGGCGTAGATAATGCCACCGCCGAACATTCCCGGGCCGATGACCGGCGCCCAGATTGGATAGCCCATAGCGTGAACTACCCGGCCAGCGGTGAATTTTTTGTACTGTTCAGGAGTTACGTTTATTAGTTCTTTTACTCCGACTGAGTAAAGCTGGTTAGACTCTCGCCGAAGATTTGCCTTATCTATAAACCTTTCTGTCACCAAGCCGTCACAGCCTTCGGCAAGCACTACAAAGTCGGCGTTGATGATTTCTCCCTCGACGTAGTTCGGTTGTTTGTTGCCTTCTTTATCAAGTCCCTGATCCACGAGCTTAACGCCAATAGCCTTACCAGATGACTCATCAAGGATTATGTCCTCAGCCGCAAAGCCCGTCAGCACTTCTGCGCCGAGATCCCTGGCAATCAGGCCCATCCACTTGGTTAGCTTGCTAATTGAAACAGAATAATCTCCCTCGTGTATCATCTGGCCAAAGCCAAGTCGCAAGAGCTTACTGAGCTTTATCGCAAAGAAGATATTGAAAGCATACTCTTTGCCGAGCAAAAACATGATGTCGTCTTTGTCGATCTTGTTCACCAGCACTTCTTTGGCTGCTTCGGTCTCCTGCCAGCCCGGTATTGCTGAATCCAGCAGCGAATGTAATGGCTCTGGCTCCAAGACCGCACCGGAGAGGTTGTGATTGCCCAGTTCGAGAGCCTTTTCTATCACACAAACATCAA
>CAYSPM010000066.1:7350-14418 GCA_964432925.1 uncultured Pirellulales bacterium
GCAACGATAGTCTCAGTATTGGCAACACCGATCATGTGCTGAATGGCACCTGAAATTCCAAGGGCGACATACAGCTTGGATACGATCGAGGTACCGGTTTGCCCAACCTGATGAGCGCGCTCAACAAAGCCCTGCTCTACTGCTGCGCGTGAGGCGCCCCTTTCGATCTGCGCATCTAATTTCTTGCTCAAGCCATTACACAAAGCTCCAACAAGCTGCTCATAGTTGTCTCGACTCTGCACGCCCTTGCCGCCGCTTACGATTATTTCAGCATCGAAGTTAACGTCACCGGTGCCCAATTCCGTCTTTAGAATCTTCAGACTGACGTCGTCCTCCGTAAACTCAACTTTGTGATTGATGATCTTGCCTTGTCTGGATGGGTCGGGAGGAATTCTCTTCAAAACACCTGGCCTGGCAGTAGCCATTTGCGATCTTGAGTTCTTGGTGCGGATAGTAGCCATCACGTTTCCACCAAGCGCCGGCCGGGTTTGTAAAAGCAAACCTATATCACCTCTTCGGGAACTGTCTCTAATGTCCAGGCCCGTACAGTCAGCGGTCAGACCGCACCCTACGCTGTAGGAAACCATCGGAGCCAGCATCCTACCTTGTGGCGTCGCGGCACAAAGGACTATCTGCGGCCAATACGTACTTATGGCATCAGCGATGGCCTTGCGGCGTGCTGTTGGATCGAAGACTTTCAGTAGCTTGTCATCGACAACATATATGTTGTCTGCTCCGGCAGTAATCAGTTCTTTCGTCATCGACTCAACATCATAACCTGCCAGGCAAACTCCAACTTTGGCCTCGAGCGAATCAGCAAGTTCCCTGGCCTTTCCAATAAGCTCAAACGTAGCTGGATGAACTTCGCCTTCGCTGTGTTCGGCTATAACCCAAACCTCACCCTTAAACGCCGGCTCGGTAAGCGTAAATCCGTTGATCATGTCTTCGAGCGCTCTTTTGTGAAATCGCTCTTCGACTGCGGAAAGAATTTTCTTTCTGGTTACGTCATCAATCTCGTTAACTTTTTTAATACCAAGTTCATTCAGCGTATTTGTAAGGACCTTATAGTCTTGCTGCTCTTTTATTGTCCCCTCGAAGTTTCTCTCAAACAATGACGCACGTCTGGTTGGCAAGACATAGCGGGCAGCCTGGGACTGACCGGCTTTGGCAGAGTCGCCATTATCGCTCTTGAAACTTTCCACAAGCACCTTTGCCAGATCGTTAACATTGCTGAGCTGTTCACATTTTCTGGTGCTTTTGCCTGGTGGGAAAACGCGTATCACCGCTGTTTTGGAGCCTTGTACGCCTATGTGTGTTGCATTGATGTCGTCGTTGCCCCATTGAATAACTTCGGTCTTGTAAGCCCATCGGGTGCCGAAAAATGTCGCAAACAGAGGATACTCATATTTAGCGACAGTTATCACGGCAGGCAGTTTTTTGGCAGCAACCACCTGGCTGCCTCCACTGATGATCCGCGTAAATTCAAATCGCCCATTTTTGAACTCAGCGCCAGTCACATAAGCAATGCAGGGCAGCGACAATTCTTCGGCTATTTGTGGCGGTACCTGAGCTGTGTCACCATCAACCGACTGCATACCACAGACCACAAAGTAATCACCGTTATTATTTAGAAATTCTTTGACAATCTTTCTCACAGCAAATGCGAGGGGATTAGCCGTGGCTACCGTATCCGCTCCGCCCAACGCCCGGTCTGTCAGCAGCACAACTTTGTCAGCGCATCTACTCAAGCAATATCGCAACACCTCTTCAGCCATAGGCGGACCCATTGTCAGGGCGATTATTTTGGCCTTGTCATCGTTGCTAATTCTTCTCATATAGTTCGCGAAAGCCAAAGCTTGCGTATCCAGTTCATTGATTACGCTGGCCAATCGCGTCCGAATGAGCGTGCCGGTCTCGGGGTCGAACGCATTGTCAGTTATTTGCGATACGTCAGGGACCTGCTTTACTAAGACGATGTAGTCGCTCATTTTTCAGATCTCATATCTGGTGCAGCATACACTGTTTTAGCTGTGCACGATTACCGAACCCCAAAAAACGCTTAAGGCTGCCGGAATCATATTAACAGACTCAGATTGACCTAATTTTAGTTGAAAACCGACGTAAATAGCTATTTGACAACAACATATCGAACTTTGTCATTCCCGTGAAAACGGGAATCCAATTTGATGAAAACTTTAATGGATTCCCGCCCATTCGGCTAGCGCTCAGGGCAAGCCCTGCGCGGGAATGACACAAAGAATCGGTCAGTTTGAGTAACAAAACAAGCTGCGTTGCGAAGAACAGACCTCCGCAGCCAGCAGAAAACTGGATTATATCAGAATCTGGGATTCTTTCAAACAATATAGCTCCCTTCGTAACCGACGTGTGAGTGTCGAGTTTGTAGGTAGTTTTTTTGGCCTTTAGCACCAATTTATCCATAGAAGCGTACCCATCCCCAAGCTACGCTTGAGGCTGCCACACGTCATTCATTATCTATCGTGTCTCTTGCCTCGTTTATGATGATCAGGTGGCAGCCTCATCTCTTCGAGATGGGGATGGTTTTTTTCAAAATAAGCCTTTTTACCTACAAAGATGACATGCACCCTGACCGACCGGTTACTTGAGCTTTTAGAATGTGAATTGGTAGTATCGTCCGTCAAGAATCGGATGGTTCTGAATCAGCCGTGCGATCAGTCCATGAGGGATATTGGACAGCATGACAGGTTGGAAAAGTCCATTCGCAGGCAGTGACGCCAAGGCTTTTATGCTGCGACCGGTCAATGGCTCATTCGGTTGCCTGAGGGCTGGACATTATGTAATCGAGGACGTCGCTGAGTTTAGCTGTGGCAACGGCGACAGTACAATCTGCGGCGCCGTAGTAAAGGTGGAGCTGATTTGTCTCTTTTTGAACGATAGCTCCGCTTGGGAACACCACATCACTTACGTCACCGATGCGTTCGTAGTAGGCGCTCGGGCCCAATACCCATTCGTCACTTCGGCGCAAAACCTTCCAGGGCGATTCCAAATCGAGAAGGGCCAAGCCGACCCGGTATATCTGTCCTGCGGAGGTGCTACGGACACCATGATAGAACATCAGCCAACCTTGCGAGGTTTCTATTGGGTGACAAGCCAGACCGACTCTGTGGCAGTCCCAGTAAGCCGTTCTTGTTCTGACGAGCAGTTGATGGTCCCCCCAGTGCTTAAGATCAGGGGAGAAGCTGAGCCAAATATGTGCCTCACCGCGGACTATAGGTCGATGAATTAGAGCGAATCGACCATTGAATCTACGAGGAAAAAGGCATGCATCTTTATCCTCCGGTGGCAGGAGGGCACCGAGCCTGGCAAAAGTCCGAAAGTTCTTAGTGATAGCCAGTGAGATTACGGGTCCGCCTTCACTGAAGGAGACGTAAGTAACGCCAAACTGCTTTTGCTCTTCAAGCCAAACGATGCGTGGGTCTTCCAAGCCCCATCTTTCCTCGCGAGAGCTTTGGTCAGCTTCAAGTGTGGGTGCGGGATCGATTTGCCAGTTGGTAAAGCCGTCGGTGCTTCTGGCAACAGTCAAGTGTGAAAAGCCACGCATATCCTCGACGCGGATAAGAAGTAGTGTCTCCGTGTTTAACTTAGCCGCCGCAGGATTGAAAACGGCGTTGGCGGGATAAGGCCAGTCCTGTGGTGTCAGTATGGGATTGTCGTCATACTTACAGAAAAGGTCATGTGCTTTTTTTTCACGTGAGATTTCTGTCATAGTTCAGTTCCCAAAGCATCGCATTGATCTTCACAAATAATAAATGTCTGTTGCAAGTTGAGTTCCAAAGTCCGTACTGTTTTGGGCATAAGGCTTTTTCTATCCAGTCTAAATCGACCAGATGGGTTATTTACTATAAGCAAATATGTACATATCAGGCAACCAGCGTTAGAAAATCTTCGGGCAGAAGATCCGGCTCGAACGGTGCCGTTAGCTTCGTATTCAGAATCTGTGAAGATATTCGACCAGTGGATTATGTCCTTACTAACTGAGTTTCGTACAATCCTTGATACAATGGGCAGGTTTGCATGAGCTCATCGTGCTGACCTTGTGCGATAATCTGTCCATTATCTATTACTACTATCAAATCCGCAGAAATTACAGTACTGAATCTGTGCGCGATTATAAGAGTGGTACGGTCCTGCATGATTTCTTCGATTGCCTTATGAATTTTTGCTTCGCTATCGGCATCTACCTGGCTCGTCGCCTCGTCAAAGATTAAGATCGGGGGATTTTTCAAGATTGCTCTGGCAATGACGATTCTTTGCAGTTGACCGCCACTTAGCCCTGTACCCTGTTCTCCAATTAAGGTGTCATATTTATCCGGCAGAAAATCGATGAATTCGTGAGCGTATGCTCGCCTGGCTGCTGCGATTATTTCTTTTTCTGTGGCGCCGGGTTTACCATAGGCAATGTTCGCTGCTATAGTGTCATTGAAGGTGACCACATTCTGGGTGACAAGCCCAATTTGGCTTCGCAGGCTGAAGAGCGTCACATCGCGGATGTCTTGTCCATCTATCAGGACCTGGCCGGTGTCCGGGTCGTAGAACCTTGGTATGAGCTTTGCAAGGGTTGTTTTGCCTGAGCCATTAGGCCCGACAATGGCAACATTATGGCCAGCACTTATCGTCAGATTCACTTCTCTGAGCACCGGCTTATTGCTGGCTGGATAAGTAAAGACAACGTCTCTGAATTCCAGCTTATCCTTCAACGGCGGCAGTGAGGCGGCGTTTGGTTGTTCAAACTCTATTGGTCTATCCAGAACGGCAAATACCCTTTCGGCGGCGGCATTTGCCTGCTGGATTTTGTTCCAGATGTCACTTGTTTTTCGAACAGCATCTGCGGAGGCACCAAGCAGGACGAGTAGCACTAAAAACTGCGGGCTGTCTATTCGACCCTGAGTTACCCAGTGTACGCCGACTATCAGGGCAGCCGAGCCTGCAATCATTCCAAGGACTTCCAGCACAGGATTCGTGACGGCATCGACTCTGGAAATTTTCAAAAGTTGCCTTAAGAGCTGTCTGTTTATGGCTTTGAATCCTTCTCGTTCGTGTTTCTGCTGGTTATAAACTTTTACAATTTCAAGCCCTGACATTGTTCCCTGGAGCTTTGCGAGCATTTGCGAGCTGGCTACAAGGGACTTTCCCGTGGCTCGTTTCATTTTCTTGCCGAAAGCAGACAGCAGCACCAGCACAAGAGGGGCCCCACAGAGGAAAATAAGCGTCAATTGCCAGTTAAGCCAAGCGGCTGCAGCCAGCATGAATAGCGCATTTAGCGGTTCCCGAAGTGCTTTGCCGAGCATGATTTTTATCGCCTGGCCCATTACCGCGGTGTCACGGACTATTCTACTGACGCTATCGCTCGGCCTTTCATCGGCGAAAAACCCTACCGGCATGTCTGTCAGGTGGCTGAAGAGGTCCTCCCGCAGGTGACTTATTCCCACCTGCACTATCTTCTGTGCCAAATAGCCCTGGTAGAATTTCGCCAGACATCGAATGACTGTAACCACAGTTATTGCAAATATAATGGACACTACCGCCCTGATCTTGTTTTCGTTTGTTTGTTGCCTTGGTAGGATACTGACAGCCCATTGTGCTCGGTTGATCAATGCATTTTTAATGGCCCAGTTAGTGCGCTCCATGCCGCTCCATCGCATGGTTTGAACGTATGCCTCGTTATGGTGAGTAATCAGTTGCAGGTGTTTGTCCTCTAAGACTCCTTCTTTGTTCATTCTCTTGAGATGTACTGTTATTTGCTTTTTGCGGGTCGTAGCCATTTCTTCAAGGAGTTGCGCGAACGGTATTTGGGGTTCATCAGATGTCGGCTGATTGCCCAGGCCAACAATTACGTCGGCTGGTTTGAGGTTGGCAGCTTCAGCGAGGCTTTTTTCCTTAACGTTAGTTATCAGGAGCTGATAGGCCAGAGCTGGGTTGTGGCTAATGTCTGTAGCTCTTGGAACGTTGAACTCGAGGCCGTAGTGATATTCGCAGGCTTTTCGATCAATCCAGCCGTGCAGCCCTTCGTCGTCCATCATGACTTTGAGAAGGGGAATAATCGTCATGAAGCTCAGCGATAGAAGTGCGGCGACAATTATGGCGCTGAAAACGACGACAGTGATTCGAGGCCATTGAGGCCAGATATACCGAAATATTCGCCTGAAGGCCCTCATACTTTAGATTTCTCCAGTCGGCCCAAAGTTTATAGTGCGACGAAGCTCAGTATATAGCGTATAGCATTTACTTTTTTTTCTATGTGCTCTATGCTGTACGCTATTTTAGGCCTGAGCAAACTAACAAACTTGAGGCTGTCGGTCAAGCGGAAAGGCGGGTGTTGACGGCCGGTAACGTTTTCGTTAGTGTAAGCCGTTTTTAGAGGACAATTTGTATGGAAATAGAGCGTTTGGTGCTAGGGGCGTATGAGACTAACTGTTATGTTTTGCGTAATAGCCCTATTGAGCGAGACTGTTTGATCATAGATACAGGTCTGGATGCGGCAGGATTAGTTGATTTTCTCAGCAAAGGTAGGTTTACTCCTAAAGCGATAGTTCTGACTCACGGGCACGTGGACCACATTGGTGGCATTACTCTGTTGCGTGAGGAATTTGACGGAATAAGAGTCTATATTCACAAGCTCGATGCTAACATGCTTTCGCGGGCCGAACACAATTTGTCAGCATTGGCAGGGGAGCCATTCAGTACTGAACCCGCAGAGTATTTCCTGGAAGAAGGAGACGCAGTCATGGAGGCTGGGATAAGCTTGGAGGTCTTTCATACGCCTGGCCATACACCAGGCGGAATCAGCCTGTATGCAAAAGGTGATGGAATCGTCTTTGTGGGGGATGCTTTGTTTGCTGGTTCTGTCGGACGGACGGACTTTCCGGGTGGCGATATGGCACAACTTATTGCATCTATTAGGAAGAAGCTCTTATCACTTCCGGATGAGACTGTTGTTTATCCCGGGCATGGTCCTACGACGACAATCGCACGTGAAAGAGCAAATAATCCGTTTCTTCAGTAGCCACTTCACAATGTCTTTCAGTCAAG
>CAYSPM010000067.1:0-8338 GCA_964432925.1 uncultured Pirellulales bacterium
GTAATAATGGCCCTTGGTTGGGCTACAATATCCCCAATTCGATTGCGGTTGAGTTTGATACTTGGCGCAATAGGGCCTATGGGGACACCAACGCTAACCACGTTTGTGTCCAGACTCGTGGCACGCTGACAAACAGCCCAGACCACCAGTACTCACTGGGGTGCAACGATGACATTCCACCCCTTTCCGATAACCAACCACACACAGCGAAAATAGTCTACGTGGCCGGCCAGCACCTTCAGCTCAGCATCTTTTTTGGTGACATAGAGGAGGCTAATTTGATCGTTCCCTTGGATTTGGAAAACATCTTATCTCTTACAGACGGACGTGCCTTCGTTGGCTTTACCGCGGCCACCGGGGGTGCTGTTGAGACTCACGATATTCTGAGTTGGTCGTTCGCTTCGGCTGAGGCGCCTGCTGGGGACGACTAAGCCGAAACCGGCGGGTGGACTTTGGAGATTTCGACATTCTTACCGAAGAGTGGCGGTGGTAACACAAGGCCTCTGTCAGGGGCCGGGGTTCAGGGATCAGCAAACTCGTCGAAGCCTTCCCTGATCCCCGATCCCTGATCACCGAAATCTTTAAGGAACTTAAAGATTCTCAAAAGAAATAGCCCTTGAGAGGAGAACTGCGCGCGTATATAATCAGCCGCAATCCTGGAAAATTAAAATGAATGTCGAAAAGAGCAAAATCGAACTGTGCACTTATGCACTTATGACTTTTACACTTATGCTGGCAGGATGCCACACCCAACATTCATACTGCGTGATTGAGCAGGTCTGCGTGCCGCAAAGAAGTATAGCCGATGTGATGCAGGCCGCGGAGGAGGTCCTGGCTGATATGCGCTTTACAATCGACAAAGCTGATACCGACATCGGCATTATAAAAACCAGGCCACTGCCGGGAGCACAGCTCTTCGAGTTCTGGCGAGACGACAACGTCGGTGCCTTCAACACTGCAGAAGCAAACATACATACTATTCGAAGAGTCATACAGTTGCACGTGAGCCAAGATGGTGAACAGTTGTGTGTACACTGCGATGTACAGACATACAGGCTGAGCTTACCTGAGCACGAAGTCACCAGCAGTGCGCAGGCTTACCAGATGTTCTCAAGGAGCACGCCATCGATGCAAAAGCTCGAACTTTATCCTGAGCAAAAAAAGGGCATGGCCTGGATATGTCTTGGCAAAGACACGAGACTTACGACGGAGATATTAAATCGCATTGAGAAACGAATCGCCGGAGGGAGTTACTACTCTGCATCGAAAAAAAGCAACGAGTCATAATAAACGAGGCACGAACTATGAGAGTACTGGTCTGTGGTGGAGCAGGATATATTGGCAGCAACATGACAGCCTTATTAGCCGGCAAAGGACATGAACCGATAGTTTTAGACAATCTTAGTAAAGGCCACCGGTCAGCGGTTCACGATGCCGAATTTATCCAAGGCGATCTGGCCGATTACGCTCTTCTTACTAAAATACTTAAAGAATATAAAATCGAGGCTGTAATGCACTTCGCCGCCTTTATTGAGGTCGGCGAATCGGTGCAGGTTCCAATTGAGTATTATCGAAATAACGTATCGTGCACTCAGAATTTGCTCTCGGCTATGGAAGCGACCAGCGTGGAAAAGTTCGTCTTCAGCAGCACCGCAGCAGTTTACGGAATACCCAAGAAAGTCCCAATCATCGAAGACTCTCCCAAGGAGCCAATCAATCCATACGGTGAAACCAAGTGGGCCGTTGAAAGAATGTGCCACTACCAAAGTCGAGCAGGCAAACTGCGGTATGTGTCACTACGTTATTTCAACGCCTGCGGGGCAGGAAACAACTGCTCACTTGGTGAAGACCATCGCCCTGAGTCACACCTTATTCCCTTGGCAATACAGGCTGCGATGGGAAAACGCAGCGAAGTAAGTATATATGGAACCGATTATCCAACGCCGCATGGAACGTGCATTCGTGACTATATCCATATCGATGATCTGTGCCAAGCACATCTGCTTGCATTAGGCAAACTCGATGAAAGCAACGAACTTGTTTATAATCTGGGCAACGGGCAAGGTTACTCCGTCAAACAGGTAATCGAAACAGTGAAAAAAGTATCAGGCAAAAACTTCAAGGTTGTGAAAGCCAACCGTCGGCCTGGAGATTCAGCAATACTTACTTCAGATGCCACAAAGGCAAAGAAGGAACTTGGCTGGAAGCCACAAATGGCAGAGTTGGAAAAAATGATTGCCACCGCGTGGCAATGGCATAGCGAACATCCCAACGGTTATCCAGACTAACTTGCCGTGATTTGAACATGTAGGAGACCAAACAGTGAAGAGAGCAAAGAGCAAGGTCAGGGACTTTTTGAAAAAGAACGGCATGGATCCGACGGATATTAATATTGACGATGTCTGTCGGTCTTTTCTTGAACAAATGAAGAAGGGCCTTGCAGGTAAAAAGAGCTCTTTGGCTATGCTGCCAACATACATAGAGACGGAACGAGAGATACCTAAGAATAAGCCTGTTATCGTGATGGATGCCGGGGGGACGAACTTTCGAGCTGCGACGGTAACCTTTGGAAAAAGAGGAAAAGCAACGATCCGTGACTTTAAGCTCTTCCCGATGCCGGGGCTAAAAGCTAAGGTCGGCAGGAAAGAGTTCTTCAGTACGATGGCAGGGTACATAAAGCACGTGGTCAAGAAGAGTGATAGTATTGGTTTTTGCTTTTCATATCCGATAGAAATGTTTCCCAACAAAGATGGCCGAGTGTTGTTTTTCTCCAAAGAGATTCAGGCACCGCAGGTAGAGGGGCAAATGATAGGTGAAAATCTAAATGTCGCTATAAACGAGGCAGGCTTAGGTAATAAAAGACAGATAGTCTTGCTTAATGATACGGTCGCAACGCTTCTGGCCGGTAGAGCAGAAGCAAGCGGTAGGATGTTCGATAGCTATATTGGATTCATTTTGGGCACGGGAACAAACTGCAGCTATGTTGAGCAAAATAAGAATATTACCAAGGCCGGGGATTTGGGTCTTGGCAGTAGCCAGATAATAAACATTGAATCCGGCGCTTTTGGCAAAGCACCTCGCGGCACGATCGACAAAAAGTTCGACAAATCACTAAACAATCCGGGCGTGAATGTATTCGAGAAGATGATATCAGGTGCGTATCTTGGGCCGATTTGTTTTTGGACGATTCAGGCAGCGGCGAAAGCAAAACTATTCAGCAAAACTGTGGCGGAGAGGCTTTTGCAAACAGAGGAGCTTAGCACAAAGAACCTGAGCACATTCATATACAATCCAGCAAATAGAAACAACCCACTATCAAAAGCAACTAAAGACGCAGATGAACAAGATCGTGCAACTTTATACTGGTTAGTCGACAGGCTCATCGAGCGTGCAGCAAAACTAACTGCAATAAATCTATCGGGTGTTGCATTAAAAAGTGGCAAAGGTAAATCTCCGATTCGGCCAATCTGTATCGTCGCCGAGGGCACCACTTTCTATCATTTCTCCTCGCTTAGACAACGCGTTGAGTGCTATTTAAAGCACTACCTGACAGAAAGAAAGGGCGTACATTACGAAATTATAAACGTCAAAAATGCCACGCTAATTGGCGCAGCTATCGCAGGTCTTACAAATTAACAACAGATAGACTATCGGTTTAAGATGCAATTCTAACCTGTCCAGGTCAACAACATTAGATCAGTTCATTTGGACCGCCGCGACCAAACCTTACCTGGCTACATCTACTGCCCTTTGCGTCTTTGCTGCTGAAGCACCAATCGTTCTGGTGGGCAAAAGTATGCGTGCTGTAACCGGAAAGTGGTCAGAGGGATAACGCCCGTTGTCATTGTCATCTAAAATTTGCGTTTCAAGTACATTCACATTAGGTGCTACGAATACGTAATCAATCTTTTCACCCTTGCGGTTTCCCTCAAAACCATTGAAAGTGCCAACCTCAATGGCATCAGAGTGCAAAACACGAAACGTATCGACCATCGGAACGGGATTTTCAAATTCGGCTTTATCTTCTGTGCCGAGCTTAACTTTGCCTTTAAGATACAAGATGACCGGATTTTCCTCGCCAGAATTGAAATCCCCCGTGATGATAAAAGGATCTGGATGCGTTCGGTTATATATACGCTGGGTTAAAAGAACTGCGCTCTTTTCTCTGGATGGCTGTGAAACATGGTCCAGGTGAACGTTAAAGAGGTAACAGGCCCTGCCCGAGTTCTTTTCAATAAATCTTGCCCAGGTACAGATGCGTGTACAGGCATTGCCCCAGGTAATCGAGCCTGGGACTTCAGGTGTATCTGAGAACCAGAAGGTACCAGACTCATCAATAACAAAGCGGTTCAGGCGATAAAGTAACGCGCAATATTCGCCCTTTGTTTTTCCGTCTTCTCGACCTACGCCTAAACGACAATAATCCGGAATTGCCTGACAAATCTCTTCAAGCTGAAAATGCAACACCTCCTGCAAGCCAACGATGTCAGGCTGATGTTCACGCAAGACATCGAAGACCATTTGCCTGCGTTTTTGCCATCGATTCTCTCCATCGTTGGCAGTGCCATAGCGGATATTAAAAGTCATTACTCGCAGATCAAGTCTATCATCCTGTGCTTTCTTAGAAGAAGCCTTTTCACCATCTCTGCACGAACAAAGGCTAAAAAATATCCACAAAGCCAGAACAATCCTGAGAGGTAAGGAATTTTTTACGCCTGCGAATGTTTTGTCTTCATAGCCCATGTTCAAATCTCTATTCGGATGACGCTAAAGCTCAATATTATATATGCTAAAGGCTTTTCTGCTTTTCTTGTTCGGTGAGTGGCTCATTCAATGAGCCGGATCGGAAGCCTTGCAGGTCGATGGTTACAAATTTGAAGCCAAGCTCCTTCAGCTTTCGGACAATTTGCAAACGGGTTGGCTCCTTAATGATTTTTGGGATGTCACTCGGATTAACCTCTATTCGGGCAACAGTGTCATGATGTCGGACACGAAACTCGACAAATCCTAAAGACCGAAGGAAATTCTCAGCCTCGTCGACCTGTTTCAGGCGTTGCTCAGTAACCTCCAGGCCGTATGCAATTCTTGAAGCCAGACATGGTGAGGCGGGTAAATCTGCAATGGGCAGGCTAAGTTCTCTACTTAATTGGCGGATGTCACTTTTAGTAAGCTTTGCCTCTGCCAGTGGCGAGCGGATACCAAAGACTTTCATGGCGCGGTTGCCGGGACGGAAATCATCGAGATCGTCATAGTTGGTTCCGAAGATGACATGGCCAAAGCCGCGCTCTATGGCAATGTCCTTTAGTACCTTACAGATATGCGATTTGCAGTGGAAACAACGGTCGGCTTTATTGGCGACGAAGTTAGGGTCGGATAATTCGTCGGCTTCGATAACTTGCAGCTTTGCACCTATTTGATTAGCGAGTTTTTGGGCACGTGCAAGCTGACCTGAAGGTTCAATTAGGCCGGCACTTATACACGCTAAGACGTTTTCGGAGCCGAGCGTATCGACGGCAACCTTTAGCAAAAACGTGCTGTCGACTCCGCCGGAGTAGGCAACCACAACTTTTGCAAGCTGGCGAAGGTTTTCCCTGAAGTGTTTATACTTTTGTTCGAGGGTCATAACAGCCGATGGAGGGATTCGAACCCTCAACCCCAGCTTTACGAAAGCTGTGCTCTACCATTGAGCTACATCGGCGACTCAATTGACAATTTATTATTGAGTATCGATTATTGATTGTCAATCGTTGGATAAAAGAATTAGTGAAGCAAGGTATATCCTGACCATACAATCGATAAAAAATCTTAACCAACTACTTATACTACCTTCAATTCCGGCCGATATCGGATAATGGCAAAATAGCGAGACGCGGCATCTTTGATTGGGGATCAGCCTAAGCGAACTATCCGGCGTGTTTACACGCTGGCAGGCTGATATAAGATAAATTGGTGGGGCAAGCCCCACCCTACTGTGCGGTTCAAAAATAGACTTATGAACAAATCGTTACACAAGGAGCTAATAATGGATGACAATAAAGATACAATCAAAAAAATCCTTAGCCGTATTGGCACAGAGGTGCTCTTCAAATTTCCAGGAAGTGAGGGCATTTTACGTGGAGTTATAGAGGAGAGAGTGGTTTTCCCGAGTAAGTATGAAAAAACCAGTATACCTTATTGGGATGTAGTGAACCTCATTGATTTCCCAGAAACAAGAGAGCAGTCTTGGATGAGATTCGGATACTACCGCAAAGCAAACGGGAAACTCCAATGGGGAAGTCAAACTACACTCACAGAACCATTTACCGTATGGAAGCAGCTATTTTTGGAAGCAGCCCGACAGAAAACGTGGTTCAAACACCTGCTGGAGGAAGTGGTTCGCGAAATATAAACTGTAGTAGGTGGGAACTGAACACACCGTAAGTCATGTAGGGTGGGGCTTGCCCCACCAAAACCGATCTATTTTTTTTCTGGTGGGCTAAAGCTTGCCCGCCTTTGGCGGTGCCCCCCCTACGCGGGCTACTGAGCAATCAATGAAACTCACACATAGAAAATGGAGGTTGAAACAAAATGCCTGCATTTAATGATGCAACGATTAGAGAAATGTATCGAGAATACAATATCCCTTGTGATACCCTCGTCAGCGATCAAGAACAACTTCTGCCATTTTCTGATGATTACATTCATAGGACTGGCCATAAGGTTAAACATACACACCTTGCACATCATCTGCTCAAACTAAGAAAACGTGGCGAAGACAACGGTGGGTTACCAAGATTGAGACGGGTTTACAATGGGAGAAATTGACTAACTTTCAACTGTTGAAGGCAAATATGTAGGGTGGGGCTACGCAGTATGGCCAAGCCCCTTGCCCCACCAATTTTGTTCGAGTATGATATGGCGTATGCCGAATTATATCCGGGCTAAATTTAAAGGTGGATATTATTTTTTCACGGTTGTAACATATCGACGAAGAAAGCTATTCGACTCGGCACCTGCACATTATTATCTAAAACAAGCAATCTTACAAACACAATCCAAGCGTCCTTTCGAAATCATCGCCCTATGTCTGCTACCGGATCACATTCATTGTCTATGGAAGCTGCCGGCTGACGATGCGGATTTCTCGATAAGATGGTCGTCGATTAAAGGATTATTCAGCCAGCAATATCTGCGAGAACATGGTTGCATAAACGATGCAACACCTTCACGTCTGCGCAAAGGAGAGGCCTGTCTGTGGCAAAGGCGCTTCTGGGAACATCAGATTCGCAATGAGAATGATCTACAGAAACATGTTGATTACATTCATTACAATCCCGTTAAACACGGATTGGTCGAAAGTGTTGAGGACTGGCCTTGGTCGACGTATCATCGCTACGTGAAGGAGGGTTTCTATAAAGGCGATGAGAACTTTGCAGATATGATTCATGGTATTACGACAGATTTTGGCGAATAGAGAAACTGGTGGGGCAAGCCCCACCCTACTATTATCACTTACCTAAGGCGAGCAAACACGCTCAGTCGAACCACTCATCTTCGGGATCGAAGGCAGGGATGGAAACATTGATAATCCGCATTTGGCCTACGGCGCGATGCCGACAGCCGGGCTTGATAAGAATAGCCGTCTCACGCTTCAGCGGGATGATATCACCATCGAGCTCTATGTGACCATCGCCATCGAGCAGAAAATAAATCTCGGTATGCTTTTTATGATAATGAACCTTTGCATCTTCGGTAATCTCCACGATATGCAAAGTTGCCGTGGAATTTTCCGGGCTGACAAATGCTCGCTGTGTATAGCCACAAGTGCATTTCTGAACCTCGATCTGATCAAAATTCGCCACCATGTAGTTTGCCATGCTTAACTGCCTAAAATTTCGGGCACTCGATTTACAAAACTGCCAGCACGGGCGTTGAAATCTCCTTTGTTATCCTGTATATTCGAGGCAAAGTCAATTTCCAAACCAATCAAGGCCAGTTTAATCCGCCGTAGGCGGGTAAACAAACAAGGAGTTGACAGAATGAATGCAAAAGCCAACGCTATAGTAGCACAGTCAGGCGGGCCGACGGCTGTAATCAATTCAAGTGCCTGCGGCGTAATCCAGGAAGCGATGAACTCCAGCAAAATCGGGCAGGTCATTGGTGCAACAAATGGAATCCTGGGTGTGCTAAAAGAAGATCTCTTTGATATGTCTGCTGAAAAGTTAGAAACGATAGAGGCATTGAAGCGAACGCCGGCAGCGGCTATGGGCTCGTGCAGGTACAAGCTCAAATCGCTCGAAGAATCCAAAGCCGATTTCGAGCGGGTGCTCGATGTTTTCAAGGCCCACAACATCCATTA
>CAYSPM010000067.1:8438-10598 GCA_964432925.1 uncultured Pirellulales bacterium
CTGGAGGTAATGGGAAGAAACGCCGGCTGGATAGCAGCAGCGACTGGCCTAGCCGCGCGCTCAGCGGAAGATGCACCGCACCTTATCTATGTGCCGGAAGCGCCATTTTCATTCGATAAGCTCGTCAACGATGTTCAACAGATAATTAAAGAACTTGGAAGGGTCTTTATCGTTGCCGGCGAAGGTCTCAAGGATGATAAAGGCAACTATGTCACAGCAGACAGCGGCGCATTTAGTAAAGACAGCTTCGGCCATGTCCAACTCGGCGGCGTCGCTGATATGCTCAAGGCCGTTATAGAAAAGGAAGTGAAAATAAAAGCCCGCTTCAATAAACTCGGCACTAATCAACGCAGCGCGATGCACTTTGCTTCGCTGACCGATGTTAATGAGGCCTATATGTGCGGTCAGATGGCCGTCAAATATGCGATGGACGGCGTTAATGGCAAGATGGTGACCCTGGTCCGTGAAGAAGGGCCAAAATATAAGTGCACAACAGGACTGGCAGAGCTGCGTGACGTGGCCAATGGCGAGAAGAAGGTGCCGCGCGAATTTATAAATGATAAGGGCAATCACATCACCGATGCGATGCGCAATTACGTTCGGCCGTTGGTTAAAGGCCAGGCACCGATTACGATCGGCGATGATGGCCTGCCCGTATTTATGAGATTCAAGCGCAAGCCGCTTGAGAAGAAATTGCCAAAATATATGTAATGCATCAAAAACTGTTTAGCCCCGCGATCCTTCGACTCGACTCAGGACAAGTTTATCGCGGGGTTTTGTGCCCAAAAGGAAAAAGTAAATGAATAATTTATTTAATATCGAGAGCAAAGTCATCGCCATCACCGGCGGCGGTGGTGTGCTTTGCGGAGCAATAGCCAGGTCGCTGGGAAAAGCCGGCGCAAAAATCGCCGTGCTGGACCTGGACAAAGCAGCCGCGACTAAAGTCGCCGACGACATAACATCAAGCAAAGGCCAGACCATTGCAGTACAGTGTAACGTACTGGATAAAACGAGCTTGGAGGCTGCAAAGGAAAAAGTTATTACTAAACTTGGCCCCGTGGACATACTCATCAATGGGGCCGGCGGAAATAGGAAAGACGCTTCGACGTCGCCGGAGCAATCAATTTTTGATTTGCCCGATGAGGCAATTCGGTTCGTGTTCGACCTTAATTTCCTTGGGACGTTCTTACCCTGTCAGGTATTCGGCAAAGAAATGGCAGAGCATGGGACTGGGATAATACTAAACGTTTCAAGTATGTGTGCCTTTTCCCCTTTGACCAAGGTCCCAGCTTACTCGGCAGCTAAGGCAGCGGTGAGCAATTTTACTCAGTGGCTGGCCGTGCATGTCTGCCAGAACTATTCCAAAGACATCCGCGTCAATGCAATTGCACCGGGTTTCTTTCTAACTGAGCAGAACCGTTTCCTTCTAACCGACGAAAAAACCGGCGACTTGACCGACCGTGGCAAAACCATAATTGAGCATACACCAATGGCAAAATTCGGTCAGCCCGAAGATCTGATTGGCACGGTAATATGGCTATTAAGCGATGCAGCGAATTTTGTTACCGGCGTTGTAGTTCCTATTGATGGCGGATTCAGCGCATTTAGCGGCGTATAAGTATATAAGGATGGTTGATGAACAGCGAAGAGAATCGCCTTTCAAGAAGAGATCTCCTCAAGGCTGGGGCTGCTTCGATGGCACTTGGATCATTTGTCGAACAGGCCAAATCTGAAACAAGATTGAAGATAATCCCCGGCAGCAAGCCAAGGAACATCGTGTTCATTTTGAGCGATGACCACCGTTACGATTTCATGGGTTTTTTGGGGAAACCAAAATTCCTGGAAACACCCAACATGGACCGAATGGCCAGCGAAGGAGCACATCTGCCATACGCTTATGTAACCACTGCACTGTGTTCTCCGAGCCGGGCATCAATCCTAACCGGCCAATACTCTCATCGCCATGGAGTAGTTGATAACAACAGTTTAGTCCCGGAGGGAACGCGGTTCTTTCCGCAGCAATTGCAAAAAATAGGCTATCAAACCGTGTTCATAGGCAAGTGGCACATGGGCCAACAAAAGGACAGCCCTCGGCAGGGCTTCGATAAGTGGGTTAGCTTCCGAGGCCAAGGCGAATATTACAATTGCCAGCTAAATGTT
>CAYSPM010000067.1:10698-14093 GCA_964432925.1 uncultured Pirellulales bacterium
GGCAAGCCCCGGTGGGTCAAGGAACAACGCAACAGTTGGCACGGTGTTGACTACATGTACCATGGCCAGATGGATTTCGACACATTCTACAAGCGCTATTGCGAGACTTTGTTGAGCGTTGATGAGAGTATAGGCAGCGTATTACACAGCCTTGAAGAAATGGGACTTGCAGATTCGACCCTCGTATTCTACATGGGTGACAACGGTTTTAGCTTTGGCGAACATGGTCTTATCGATAAACGCCACGGTTACGAAGAATCAATGCGAGTGCCATTGTTAGCACGGTGCTCGGAAATCATTAAGCCCGGAACGAAAGTCGAACAGTTAGTGCAGAATATCGACATCGCTCCGACGATACTACAAGCAGCAGGTTTGCACACTCCCGACGATATGGACGGAAAGTCCTTCCTGCCCTTGCTCCAGGGCCGTAATGTCCCCTGGCGGGACGCAATATTCTACGAATACTACTGGGAGAGAAACTTCCCACAGACACCAACGGTTCACGCTATACGTACCGAAAGATACAAATATTTGCACTATCATGGCATCTGGGACACGGATGAACTGTATGATCTAAAGAGCGATCCAGAGGAAATATTTAATCTCATCGACGATCCGCAACATAAAAAGCTGGTAGAAGAATTGAACAAAAGATTATTTGACTGGCTACAAGAAACGGACGGCATGAAAATTCCACTAAGGCCAGATATGGGATTCAGAGCCAATATGAGAGGCCCCAAGAAAGTTAGTATCTACAAATATTATGGAGAACAAAGATGACGGAAATTGACCCGGCAAGACCTTTAAAAGAATTTGAACCAAAACATGATTTCTTTGTGGGAATTGATTCGGATGGCTGCGCGTTTGACACTATGGGAATCAAGCAGCGAGAGTGTTTTTGTCCCTGGATGATAGCATACTTTGGCTTGCAGCCTGTGGCACTAGCGGCACGTGAATGTAAGGAGTTCGCGGATCTATTCTCTAAAACACGCGGTGCCAATCGACACAAAACGGCCAAGCGCATAATAGCAGAGCTTCTGCCAACCCACCCTATGGTCAAAAAAATAGGCTTTAAGGTCCCGCAATACTCACACTATTTCGCCTGGGTCGATGACCCAAATAGCCTACTCAGTAATGATGGCTTAAAACAGGCTATCGCCAAGACAAAAGATCCCGAGGCTAAGCGCGAGCTTGAACTTGCTCTTGCCTGGAGTGAACGCGTCAACTGGGCGATTGGCGAGATCGTCAAAGGCATGCCGCCATTTCCATATGTGCGGGAAACTCTAAAGAAGATTCAGCCTTTGGCGGACGTCATTGTGGTATCAGCTACCCCAAACGAAGCACTCAAACGCGAGTGGGAAGAACACGACATCGCAAAGTACGTAGAGGTTATAGCAGGCCAGGAAATGGGCAAAAAGGCTCAGCACCTGGAATACGCGACGAAAGACAGATACGAAAAAAATCACGTGCTTATGGTCGGCGATGCACCGGGGGATATGAAAGCTGCCAGGACAAACGATGCGCTGTTTTATCCGATTAATCCAGGCGATGAAATCGAATCATGGAAAAGATTCCACGATAAGGCTTTCGACAAATTCATAAACGGACAATACGCCAGCCAATATGAAGCAACATTAATCGCAGAATTCGAGGCACGTCTGCCGGAAACCCCACCCTGGCAAGATCAAAAAGACTAACTGACACATCCGGGCAAGACAATGGTAATCGAAATCCAAAACAAGGATGGTTTTATCAACTCAATGCAGGCCAGCGGTGCAATCAAAAATTTCTTTTCGCAACATGACTGCTCCGGCAAAAGCATCTTATTGATAATCCCAGACAATACCCGTTCAGGCCCGGTCGGCGATATCTTTAAAATCATCTATGACTGCATAGGAGAAAAAACCAAATCCCTCGACTGTTTAGTCGCGCTCGGCACACATCAACCTTTGACCGAAGAACAAATCTGCACCAGACTCAATATCACCAGTAGCGAACGTAAGAACAAATATGGAGCAATTAAGCTCTTTAATCATGAATGGAATAAGCCTGAGACATTCAAATCGATAGGTAAAATCTCAGCCGACGAGATAGAGCAGATAAGTGATGGCCTGTTTCGTGAAGAAGTTGATGTGGCTATTAACAAATTGATCCTCCAGTACGATGAGTTCTTTATTTTGGGGCCTGTCTTTCCTCATGAAGTTGTCGGCTTTTCCGGGGGACACAAGTACATCTTCCCCGGCATTGCAGGTGATGAGATTATCAATTTCTTTCACTGGTTGGGGGCGGTGATAACAAATGCGGCAATCAACGGCTACAAGTGGACGGCAACGCGAAAGGTGGTGGAAAAAGCAGCATCGTTTATCAAGGTGCCACACAAGCTGTTCGCCCTTGTAGCAGCCAACGACAAGTTGAAAGGACTTTTTATTGGTGATTGTGTCGAAGCTTGGGAAAAGGCCGCGGACCTATCAAAGGAAGTCCACATAAAATACTTGGACAAGCCTTACCATACGGTGCTGGCGATAGCGCCGAAGATGTACGACGATATGTGGACCGCTGCAAAGGCAATGTACAAACTCGAACCTATAGTCTCCGATGGCGGCAAGATAATTGTTTATGCACCACATATAACCGAGATTTCTTATACGCATGGAAAGTTTATCGACGAGGTTGGCTATCATTGCAGGGACTATTATCTAGGCAGAATGGAGGAGTTTGCCGACATTGCGCGAGCGGTATTAGCGCACTCAACGCATTTGAAAGGGGTCGGCACATACAAAAATGGAGTGGAAAAGCCGCGAATCAACGTGGTACTGGCAACCGGCATTAGCAAAGAGCGTTGTGAAAAGGTCAACCTCGGGTATATTGACCCAGCTTCGATAAATATTGCCGATTACGAAGGCAGGGAGAATAAAGGAATACTTGCAGTTCACCACGCTGGCGAAACATTATATAGATTATCAGGCGGACATATACCAACTATTCCAAAATATTAAGCCGGCAGAAATATACAGGCAAATACTATGCCAGCCAATCTAAACAATAAAAGCATCAACATCAAGGCTGTCGCAAAGAAGGCGTTGAAGGACGATAAACTGCTGGCTGAGCTACTTGATAATCTCTGGTCGAAGAACGAAACGATAAGGTATAATAGTCATAAGGTTCTCTTTTTTATAACAGAAGAACAACCACAAACCTTATATTCCAATTGGGATTATTTTGTCAAATTCTTAGATAGTGACAATACTTACCACAAGCTCAGCGCAGCACTTCTCTTAGCGAATCTCACAAGAGTCGATAAAAATAACAAATTCGAGAAGATATTTAATAAGTTCTATGGTCTGCTTGATGACAAAAGCTTTATAACAGCGGCTTATGTTGCAGGTGCTTCAGGA
>CAYSPM010000068.1:0-14003 GCA_964432925.1 uncultured Pirellulales bacterium
AAGACCCGTCTGGCTATCTCACATGGATATACAAAACTTTATGACTTTGACATGGAGCCGGACCGAATGACGACTTTCCCCACCGAGCCAGCCACATATATCACCGCCGAGCCATACGGCTACGGCGACGACCTGACCAACTGGTCCAATCACATAACCAAGTTAACTGCTCAACACGAGTTAAGCGACGAATTAACCCTCGATGCATCGCTGCGCGTCTACTGGGGATTCCCGGGAATGAAGGATTTTGACGAGTACTATCCATACACCGGCGCGGGTGCTGCCCAATCGCCTGATCTTTATTACACTGCCTGGGATCCATCCGGTGACTACCCAGCTCAACACCCAATTATCGAAGACGGGTGGAAGAGGGCTTATCGAGCCAATATTTACCTGAACCTTGGTCTGCAATATAAGCCGAGCGAAAACCTAATCATCTGTGTGACCGGCTACAATTTGCTTGGTATCTTCGACAAGGATTTCAACAAGCGTAACTACATAGAGACAAAGGGCGCCGGCGATTTCCGCTCACACGCCCCTGCTGTTGGTGTATGGCTGATTTACAGAACCCGCTAATCGTTATAATTCGAAGGCATAATCAATTTGACAAGCAACGATAACTTTTAACAAGTGCGCATTTTGGTCCTATTGCGTAGTTTAGCATACTCATACTTATAATCATTGCCGTCAAGGCGAAAAACATCATCTTAGCTAAGCTTGTTGAGCCTGCCTAAACCAAAATTCAGGGATCGATTAGTTAGCCACACGGTATCCTCCAAGTGCAAATTCACAGTAACCTTCCAGCTCACATAGTCTTGCATATTCCACAACAAGCAAAAACTTAGAAAGTCCTATAACTAACAACTCTATGTTTGCTATACCGAATCTGCCTGACTATCTCGCGCTAAAACAGGATCAACATTATGTCTCCATATCACACCTCTTTCCAACCTAACAAACTTTGCAAACCTCAATTAAAAAGTTTTTATAGGACTCAAGGCCCAAGAATACCTTTTAATCAAATTCACCATAGCTTAAAACATGCTCCAAATATTCGCGATATTATCTGCCCGAAAATAATTTCTTCTGAAATACCTCACCTTCTATGCCGATTAACTTACAAGATCAAAGTGCAGCAGGGCTTGTTCTGTTGGTGTACACAAAAAAACCTATGGTATCTAAATTTACTTCGGAATATTAGAGACGCCTTGGATGACACAATATCCTAATCAGTTGGAGATATAATCCTCATGCAAAGAAACCCTCTAACAACAAAAGGTTTGTTTGTACTCGTGGTCTTGACTTTGTTCATTAGCGGCACGTATCTGTTCGCAGGCGACCAAGAATTGCAGGTCCCTTTACATGATGTGGCTCCGGAACAATTGCTCTTTTTGGAGTTCGAGTCACCAGCCACCCTGACTAAGACCGACCCATGCCTTGTCCCTGCTGCCGTGACAACGATTACCAATGAGCAGATTCAAGCATCAAGAGCCACCAGCTTGTGTAGCCCCGCAGCAATACGCCGGTGGTCGGAATTTGGCTCATCTACAAAACAAGATGATCATCGGACCTTGATAAGGATGTTTAACTTGCATAGATAATGATAATCCTTGATAAGTGATGAGTATACTCAAAAACGTGCTTACGTGAATTAGCCGGTTTTATCTTACGGTGGGGAGTTCTCGAAACAGTGGTACAAGGAAAGTTACAATGAGAAAGACTCTGATTGGCTTATTATTGATAGTATTTTTTAGCGGTTTGGCCTATCCAAACCAGAAACCCGCAATACTGTGCGTAAAAAGCGATAATATCCCTGCTGAGCCTTACGACGCTGCCCTCTCAGGGTTCAGGGACTGTCTTAAAAATAACTCAACAAATGCCAGCATAATCGAGTGCCACCTTCAAGGACAAAAAGAAGATGACTTGTTGAAATTATCTCAGGCAATCGAATCTAAACGACCCGACCTTATTTTAACGATGGGCACTAATGCCACCCGAATCGCTCAAGACATGGTCACAGATGTCCCCATTATCTTTACTATGGTCCTGGATCCCCATAGAAGTGGCATTTCGGTTTCAGGCGTGTCAATGGATATTAACTACGAAACAAAACTTGAAACGTTGAAAGATATCCTCCCCGACAAAACAAAGATAGGGGTAATTTATTCGCCACAGTCGACGCCTTCTTATGAGGAACTGTTGAAAGCATCTCGTAACTTTGGTTTCAACGTGTCCGGAATCGAAATCAGCTCTGAAAAAGAGTTCCCAAAAGCTATCAAGACTATCTTCGAGACGGCAGACTGCTTTCTGATGCTGCCAGACCCAAAGATATACTTCCCAAAATCAATACAACATTTGTTACACGAGAGTATAAAAAGCGGAATTCCGACTATTGGACTCTCATCAACTTACACAAGAGCAGGTGCCCTGATCTCATTCGATTGTGATTACAGAGACCTTGGAAAGCAAGCTGCTGATCTTGCCTTGGAGAGACTCGCTGCAGATAAACCTCAGCAGACAGAATTCATAAAACCAAGGAAAGCAGAATTCTCGCTCAATTTGCTCGTCGCTGAAAGACTCGGAATAAGATTTTCCTCTAAAATTATAAAGCAGGCGAGCGAGGTGTTCGGGAAATGAGATTTGGAATATCTGAAAAAATCGTTCTTTTATTTATCCTGCTGATAATCAGCTTGGAAGCAACTACCAGTTGTTATTTCATCAACCATGAAAAAAACACCCTCTTAGCCGAATTTGATGAAAGAGCAAAAGCACTGGCGCAAAGCCTTGTTGTAAGTGCCGAGTATCCGGTCTTGGTAGGGGATAAGAACACACTCAGTGTAATCGCAAAGGCTCTGCTGGAGCAAAAAGATGTAGTCTTCTGCCAGATCAAGGATAAACAAGGACAAATCCTCTTTCAAGAAGGTTCACAACAGGATAAATATGTCAAAAAACACGTCCTACCAATTATGACCGAGAAAACAACTGCCACACCAAGTGAAGAGTTGCTGCTGGGTCCGGCGGAAAAGGAATTCGAGGAAATTGGCAACGTTTGCCTGCTCTTCTCGCTTGTAGGTCTGAGAAATACGCTAAACGAGGCGAAATCAACAATAATAGTATTCGTAGTAATCGGCATGAGCTGCGCAATGCTATTCATCATCGTGCTGATAAAGCTAATTTTAAGCAGGCCTATCGGCGAACTAATAAAAGGTATAGCAATAATCTCAGGAGGAGATCTGCACTACAAAGTCTCCGTAGGAACAAAGGATGAAATCGGCCAGTTAGCAGACTCTTTCAATTCCATGACCGAACACTTGAGAGACCTTATGCACAAAGAGAGGGAACTCGCAGCCGAAGCAGCAACCGCTAATATTGAACGCAGCCGCGCCGAAGAACTGGAGCGAGCCTATAATGAGTTGGAAAAGGTCAACAAAGAACTAAACGACTTTGCATATATAGTGTCACATGACCTTAAGGCTCCGCTTCGAGGAATTAAAACACTGGCTGGCTGGATATCTAACGACTGGCAGGACAAAATCGACGACAGTGGCAAAGAGCAATTGAACCTGCTGCTGAGTCGCGTAGATCGTATGCACAATCTGATTGAGGGCATCCTGCAATACTCGAGAGTCGGAAGAATTAAGGAAGAATCCATCCAGATTGACCTCAATCAGCTTGTCCCGGAAATAATTGACAGTCTTGCCGTCCCAGACAACATTTCAGTTACTATCGAAAACGAGCTACCTGTAATTGAATCAGGGCAAACCCAAACTATTCAAATATTCCAGAATCTGCTCAGCAACGCGGTAAAGTACATGGATAAACCGCAAGGCCAAATAACAGTTGACTGCGTCGAAGAGGATAGCTTCTGGAAGTTCAGCGTGGCCGACAATGGGCCCGGCATCGAAGAACAACACTTTGAAAAGATCTTTAAAATGTTCCAGACGCTATCGCCCCGTGACGAGTTTGAAAGTACCGGTGTCGGCCTGACAGTTGTTAAGAAAATTATTGAGATGTATGATGGAAGGATATGGGTAGAATCAAAAGTAGGCCAAGGAAGTAAATTTCTATTCACATTACCTAAACATGAGGAGGTCATAAAAAATGAGAAACTCCAAGCCAATACTGTTGGTTGAGGATGACAGCGTAGACGCAATGACGGTCCAGCGGGCTTTCAAGGATCTCAAGGTCACAAATCCCTTAGCTCACTCAATAAATGGTGAAGAAGCTTTGGCTTATCTCAAGGACGAAAGTAACAAAAAGCCCTGTGTCATCCTTCTGGATCTGAACATGCCTAAAATGAATGGCACCGAATTTTTGAAAGTTGTAAAAGCCGATGACGCACTAAAGAAAATTCCCGTCGTCGTATTAACAACTTCCCAGGAAGAACGAGATATTGTTGAAAGTTTTAACCTTTGTGTCGCTGGATATATAGTCAAACCGGTCGATTACAAAAAATTCGTGGAAGCAATTCGCACCATTGATTTGTACTGGACGCTGAGCGAGTTGCCCAACCAGAAAGTGGGGGACCAAAATGTCGAACACGAAACCTATATTGCTAGTAGAGGATGATAGCGTCGACGCAATCACAGTAAAAAGGGCGTTCGACGACCTCGGCATTACAAAATCATTGGTCCACATGATCAATGGTGAAGATGCTCTGGAGTATCTGGAAAACGAGGTCAATAATAAACCGTCCTTTGTCCTGCTCGACCTGAATATGCCAAAAATGAACGGCATTGAACTTCTAAGGGCTATGAAGACAAACCCTGCCCTCAGATTGATTCCGGTCATTGTATTGACCACATCCAAAGAAGACCGTGATGTCATCGACAGCTTCGACCTCAGTGTCGCCGGCTATGTAGTAAAGCCCATCGATTACACTCAGTTCGTGGAAACTATAAGAACAATTAACATGTACTGGAGCCTTAGTCAACTGCCAGTGAAGGGATAGAACCACGCAAGACAAAGTATGCATAATCCTGTTCATTGATGATGACAAGCTTGACCAATTGGCTTTCGAGCGATTGGTTGAATCTGAGCACCTGCCATATGACTACACGATAGCCAGCTCTGTCAGCCAAGCCCAAGACATATTGAGCTCTGAGCAGTTCGATATCGTAATCTCTGATTATTCGCTTGGCGATGGCACAGCCTTCGACATACTTGAGACTGTCAAGAAAACCCCCGTCATTGTTGTCACTGGCACCGGAAACGAGGAGATAGCAGTCAATGCCTGGAAGGCTGGCGCTTATGATTACCTGACAAAAGACATCGAAAGAAGCTACCTTAAAGCCGTTCCAATAGCAGTCGAAAACGCCCTCAGGCACAAACAGACGGAAGAGAGACTTCGCCTGCTCTCGGGTGCCATCATGAGCACCAACGACAGTGTCTTCATCACCGATATGGATGACAAAATCATTTTCGTGAATAGCGCATTTTGCAAAACTTATGGATACAGAAAAGAGGAAATTCTCGGTAAAGACAGTAGCATCCTCTGGATTGGAAAACAACAAAGCGCAAAAACAAGAAGTGTGTTCCGTACCCAAACAGTTGGCGGCGGCTGGCAAATCGGATTCTACCACAAGCGAAAAGACGGAAGCATATTTCCAGCAAGCCTATCAAGGTCGATAATAAAAGACTCAAATGGAGACAAGGTCGCGGTGGTTGGAACCGCCAGAGATATAACAGAGCGCATTCTTGTTGAGAATGAACTAGCAAAGGCAAACCTTAAATTGAAGCAGGACAGCCATACAAAATGCCAACTGGGCATGATGATTTTACGCGCTATACAAAAGCAATTGCCTGAACAAGACACCGTTTTTGCACAGGCACAAGAAGAAGAAACTCAAGGCCCTATCAGTAAAGTCAGAAATGTCATTAGTGACTTCCTTGATATTTTGGAAATCGACACGGAACAGATGAAATTAGAGTTGAGTGAGCTTAGCATTTGCCTAATTGTCTCAGAAGCTGTTGCAGCTCTGTCACCGCTGGCAGCCCAGAAAGGCATCGAACTAACGATTTCCATGCCTGATTCCGAACCTACGGTCATGGCAGACCGTGATAGAATAAAGCAAGCATTAACTAACCTCATTACTTACTCCATAGATACAGCTAATACAAATGATCATATTGTGATTCAGGTAAGAGATACTGACAGCGAGATTAGCGTAGAAGTAAAAGGCGACAGCGCCGGCATTTCAGATGCCACAGAAGACAAGCTCTTTGATTGCTTTGAATGGACTAAAGAGCAATTTCTGCAACACAAAGAGCAACAGTTGTCTCTTACCATGCCATTGACCAAAAAGTTGGTCCAAATGCACGGGGGCCGAATATGGATCAAAAACGGAGAGACACGAGGAAACCGCTTCTGCTTCAGCCTGCCCAAACCGGGCGTACGAGACTCAGCTCTGGTGGGAACAGCGTTGCCGGGCACAAAGAACGCTTGGGTATCCGGATAAGAGCATAACAACGAATCAGCGGAGCCGAACATAGCAATAATCGCGCCAGTCAGCCACCAAGGTTCCGAGTTGAAAACCTAAATAATAAACTCACTATGGTAGGTTATACGGTGTCAAGGATTACAGTCGAATACAGACATTTTCTTTACTTCGCATTGTCCAGCCTAAGGCTATCGTGCCAAACGGGGGATGTAACATGTTAGATACCGTAAAAGTACCAAGGGAATTTGAACAAATATTTCGAACAGTCCAGGAGTACGTAAGTAGATATTTCCAGGAAAAAAACGAAGACGCGTCAAAAGGCACTATTGAAATATTTGGCCAGCGCTATATCCTGATCCGAGCTGCTTCCATGTCCGTCGACTTCTTCGAGGCAGTGAAGAATTTATTCAAGGACTGGGGCGAGGAAAAAGCATCCGACATTGCCAGGAGTCTTCTCTTTGACTTAGCTCACGCCATCGGAAAAATGGATGCCCGAAACTTCCATGAGAAAATGGGCTTGAAAGATCCTATTGAGAAACTATCCGCTGGACCGGTTCATTTCGCCCACACTGGATGGGCCTTTGTGGACATCTTCCCGGAGTCCAAACCTACACCAGACGAGAACTACTACCTCATATATGACCACCCCTTCTCATTCGAGTCTGACGCATGGAAAAAAAAGGGCATAAGAACCGATTTCCCCGTATGCGCAATGAATGCCGGCTACTCATCTGGCTGGTGCGAGGAGAGCTTTGGCGTACCACTGATTGCTTCAGAAATCTTGTGTCAGGCTAAGGGAGACCAAACATGCCGTTTCATCATGGCACACCCGGACAAGATAGAACACTACATCCAGGAATATATGAAGGCAAATCCAGAAATAGCAGATAGAGTCACTAAGTACAAAATAAGCCGATTCTGGGATGAAAGAAGGAAGATAGAGAATGCCCTACACGAAGGCGAGCAACGCCTACAAACCATACTGGATTCAATATTGACCGGAGTGCTCATCATTGATGCAAAGACCCATGAAATCATCGATATAAATCCACTCGCTGCTGAGATTATCGGCTTACCAAGAGAGCAAATTATTGGCAACGTATGCCACAAATTCGTATGCCCTGCAGAGGAAGGAAAGTGTCCAATAACGGATCTCGGCCAGACCATAGACAAGTCGGAGCGAATATTGTTAACTGCTGATGGCAATGAAATTCCTATCCTCAAGACAGTTTCAACTACCAAATTGAATGGAAACTTAATCGAAAGCTTTGTAGACATCCGTGAGCGCAAAGAAGCTGAACAACGACAGGCTCAACTTCTTCATCGGCTGGAAAAAGTTAATAAAGAACTAAAAGACTTTGCTTATATAATATCGCATGACTTAAAAGCACCGCTACGCGGGATCAAGACATTGGCCGATTGGATAGCAACAGACTACGCTGAAAAACTCGGCGAGGACGGTAAAGAACAGATCAACTTACTTTTGGGCCGCGTAGATAGAATGCAGAGCCTGATTGATGGAGTCCTACAGTATTCCAGAGTTGGACGCGTCAAAGAAGAAATAGTACAGATCGACCTCAATGAGCTTATGCCGAATATCATGGATACACTTGCACCGCCAGAAAATATCACAATTACGATCGAAAATGAACTACCCACAATCGTATGCGAAAAAACCAGGGTCATTCAGGTTTTTCAGAACCTGCTTAGCAATGCTATAAAATTCATGGATAAACCTCAAGGCCAGATAAAGATTAGTTGTAGTGAAGAAAATGGCTTTTGGAGGTTTAGTGTTGCTGACAACGGCCCTGGAATTGAAGAGAAACACTTTGAAAAAATCTTCCGAATGTTCGAGACATTATCGCCGAGAGATGGCTTCGAAAGCACCGGCGTTGGCCTTACTCTCGTAAAAAGAATTGTCGAAATGTACGGTGGAGAAATTTGGCTGCAGTCGGAACGTGGTTTTGGAAGTACATTTCTCTTTACGCTGCCAAAAAAAATCGATCTTTCAGTAAATGACAAGCAAATCGTAGCAGCTTCCTACTGACGTAAAAGCAGCTTATAGCCCACACTATAAAAAAGCAACGCAGCAAGATCTATCAAAATACAATCAATTCTTACGACTTGACCAATCATCTTACTATTATAACCGCTCTCAACACATCAAAACGCCACAAGATAGATCTTCAGACGGTGCCAAGACAATCCTAAAGTCAAAATCTTCTCTTGAGTCTCTTGATGTTCTTAGTCCTGTGCGTATAATGCCCACTTCAACTTTTTTCGTTTTTGGCAACAGACAAGAAAGCTGTTAGCCAAGAAAATAAAAGCCGAGAAGGAATAACATACGTAAATTAAGGTAAATCAATATCGCTAAAGGAAAGATTATAAGTAAACAAGGAGTCTCCTATGGCAGGCGTTAGAATCGTACTTGGTGTAATACTTTTGACGACATTGGTTGGCGTCCCTGTTGCAAATGGCAACGGTGATTTGGCCAAGGAAAATGCCGAGCTGCGCCGCAGGGTCGAAAACCTGGAAAAGGAACTGCAAGAGCTCGAGGAAAATAAAAAACCAATCTGGTCAACGTTAGACGTTCAACTATATGGCTATATCAAAGGCGATGCTTCTTACGATAGCTCAAGAACTCATCCAGGAAACTACGCCCTCTGGGTAGACTCCGAAGCTACGAATAAAAATGACGACGAGTTCAACTTGACAGCTAATCAAACGAGGCTCGGCATGAAAATCACCGGACCGAAAGACGCAAGCCTGCAAACCAGTGGACGTGTTGAATTCGATTTCTATGGTAATTATGCCGATGAGAACAAAGCAAAAATACAGATGCGCCACGCCTATATGCAAATCACCTGGCCCAATGAACAATTGGATATCCTCGCTGGGCAAACCTCTGACGTAATATCTCCTTTGTACCCATCAACTTTAAATTACACTGTATTGTGGGATGCAGGCAACATCGGCTACAGGCGACCACAGATACGCCTTACAAAACACATCGCGTTGGACACTGACATCGATCTCGAGCTACAAGGTGCTATAGCGCGGACAATCGGTAGAAATAGCGCGCTGACCGGCTCAGAGTCAGGTGAAGATGCCGGCTTTCCATCCTTGCAGGGCCGGACTGGCCTGACATTCCTGTGGTTTGGCAACGAGCCAACCGTCATTGGCCTCTCAGGCCACTGGGGTCAGGAAGAGTACGATATAGCCGCAAGCGGTGCTAACAAGGAGTTTGACAGTTGGTCTGTTAATATTGACGTAACTCAGCCGATCAACGACTGGCTGAATATAAAGGGCGAATTCTTTTCTGGTGAAAATCTCAACACATATTTCGGTGGCATCGGCCAGGGCGTCAGAGCAATTAAAGACGTCAACGGAGTCACTATTAACCATGCCAACGAGATTAAAAGTAAGGGCGGCTGGGTTGCTCTTGGTTTAGGACCATGGTATAGTTGGCGATTCAATATTGGTGCCGGCATCGACGACGTCGACGCAAGTGATGTAAATCTGGCAGATCGCACAGAAAACCGTTGTTTGTTCGGCAACGCCATCTATTCGGTCAACAAGAATACAGAAATAGGCTTCGAATTATCGCATTGGCGCACCGAGTATCGTGGTTCAGGCGAGGCAGACAGCATCCGTGCACAATCATCGCTGGTATATCAATTTAAGTAAATTTTTCATTTGACTAGAGGAATTTAATTTTCTATAATTTTGAATTTCTACCACCTCGAGGTGGGGAACAAATAATGTTGTTTCAACTACCTTGTTTCTGGTATCACCCAAGTAGTGTTGTAGAAAATGTTAGACAACCTATCAAGGCATAATAGAATCTAAATTGCACAAAAGGAGAACAACATGGCACAAGAAAAAGCTATCGACTCGCTTATGACTGAGAAACGCACTTTCCTCCCGCCGGAGCAGATCAAGACCGGCGCCCACATATCCTCCGTGCAGCAGTACCAACAGATGTGGGAAAAATCAATTAATGACCCCGACGGTTTCTGGCTTGAGCAAGCAAAAAATTTGACATGGTTCACGGAACCGACTCAGAGCCTAAAGTACGTATGGGACACGAAAAATCGTAATATTCAGCACACATGGTTCGAAGATGGCCAGTTAAACGTCGCATACAACTGCCTTGACCGCCACCTCGGAACACCCACAGCTAAAAAGACAGCTCTGATCTGGCAAGGCGAAACTGAAGACACTGTCAGGAAGTACACATACCAAGAACTGCACAAGCAAGTATGCAAATTTGCCAATGTCCTGAAGTCAAAAGGAATAAAAAAGGGCGACCGTGTCGCGATTTATCTACCAATGGTCCCCGAGCTTCCAATAGTTATGCTCGCTTGCGCCCGGATCGGCGCTATCCACTCTGTCGTCTTTGGCGGATTCAGCGCCGATGCACTCGAAGGCCGTATTAATGACTCCGACTGTAAAATGCTTATTACATCAAACGTTTCTCTACGTGCCGGCAAACATATCCTGCTTAAAAGTATCGCCGATAAGGCACTGAAGAATACACCAACCATAGAAAGCGTCATAGTAGTAAAAGTCAACGATGACCCATGTGATATCACGCAAGGCAGAGATACATGGTATCATGACGAGATGGCAAATGTCTCAGAAAAGTGTGAAGCTGAACCTATGAACGCTGAGGACCCACTTTTTATCCTCTATACTTCCGGTTCCACCGGCAAGCCTAAAGGCGTTGTTCACACCACAGGCGGATATCTCCTATTCGTCTCGCTCTCGCACAAAACGATATTTGACATCCACGACGACGACATTTTCTGGTGCACCGCTGACATCGGCTGGGTAACAGGGCACAGTTATATTGTCTATGGCCCCCTCGCAAACGGTGCCACATCATTGATGTTTGAAGGCGTGCCGACCTATCCGGATGCCGGACGCTTCTGGCATATCTGTGACAAATTCAACGTCACTGTTTTCTATACAGCCCCAACTGCCATTCGTGCCTTAATGCGCCTTGGCGATGAATGGCCCGCCAAGTACAAGCTCGACACTATCCGAATTCTCGGAACAGTCGGCGAGCCAATCAACCCCGAGGCGTGGATGTGGTACTACGAGAAAATCGGCCGCAACCGCTGCCCAATTGTAGATACTTGGTGGCAAACTGAGACCGGCGGCATTTTAATTACACCGCTACCCGGTGCGCACACGTTAAAACCAGGTAGCGCAAGCCGACCTTTCTTCGGTGTAGACCCCATCATCTTGCGCGACGATGGCACCGAATGCAATGTAAACGAAGGTGGCAAACTGTGCATCCGTAGGCCTTGGCCAGGGATGATGCAAACGATGTGGGGAGACCACGAGAGGTTTATCGATACATATTTCACATTGTTCGAGAATTACTATTTTACGGGCGATGGCTGCCGAATCGATGGGGACGGCGATTACTGGCTGATGGGCAGAATCGACGATGTCGTCAATGTCTCCGGACACCGAATCGGCACCGCCGAGGTCGAAAGCGCTCTTGTCAGCCACGAAAAGGTCGCTGAAGCTGCTGTCACACCAATACCGCACGAAATCAAGGGACAGTCGCTATATGCTTTTGTAACGCTTGTTGATGGCGTTGAGGAAAGCGACGAACTCAAGAAAGAGCTGATTATGCACGTGCGAAAGGAAATCGGCCCAATCGCAACACCGGAAGCAATACAATTCTCACCCGCCCTTCCAAAGACCCGATCCGGTAAAATCATGCGCCGAATATTACGCAAAATAGCAGAGAAAAATACAGACAACCTGGGTGACATCACGACACTTGCTGATCCCAACGTGGTCGAAGCATTGATTAAAGGCCGAGGCGCATAGACCTAACATCAGAAGTAACTAAAAGCCGGACGTGTGCCTGAACGCACGTCCGGCTCATCTTCAAACAAGGAAATCAATCATGAGTGAGGAAGTTGCTGCTGCTCAAACTAAAATAGAAAACCACGGATGGCGTGTTACCTTCGCCGGTATGGGCATAAACCTTGCCCTTGGCATACTCTACACATGGAGCGTTATCAGTAAAGGCATACCACAAAGCTGGAACTGGAGCGAAGCTGACAAATCCTGGCCCTATTCGATCGCCTGCCTGGTATTCTGCCTTGTAATGGTCCCGGCTGGCCGAATGCAGGACAAAATCGGACCACGCGTAGTAGCAACTATCGGTGGTATCTTTGTTGGCATAGGCTTTTTATTGGCAAGCATAACTACTTCACCCTTAGGTTATATAATCGGTTTTGGAATCTTCGCAGGAGCAGGTATCGGCTTCGGTTATGCGTCCGCTACACCCCCCGCCGTAAAATGGTTCTCAGCAGCAAAGACGGGACTTATTGCTGGAATCGTAGTTTCAGGTTTTGGCCTCGCTTCCGTTTACGCAGCGCCACTGACAATGTGGCTGATTTCAGCCTGGAACATCAAAACCGCAGTAATGGTATTAGGTATAGCATTTTTAATTATCGTTGTCATTCTTGCCCAGATACTTAAGCCACCTCCAGCCGGCTATGTCCCCGCCAGCACTCAACCTGCAAAGGCAAATGATTTAGCTAACAAAAAAGAAGATTTCACTCCAAGAGAAATGCTAAGCACCTCGCAGTTCTACATGTTATGGTTTATGTACGCCTGTGGCGCAGGTGCCGGTCTTATGGTTATCAGTAAGCTCGCAGCAATTGCTCAGATACAGGCTGGCATCAAGCTCGGCTTCATTCTCGTAGCAGTGCTCGCCGTCGGTAATGGAGCTGGTCGAATAGTAGCTGGTGTCTTAAGTGATAAAATCGGGCGCAAAACCATGATGTTCATCTGCTTCATTATGCAAGCTGTTCTTGTGTTTATGCTTTCACGAACGGTCCAGGGTAGTGCACTTGCACAGGTACCTATTATCACGGCTGTTTCAGCACTTATCGGCGCAAACTATGGAGCGAACTTGTCACTGTTTCCATCTGTCACGAAGGACTATTACGGGTTGAAAAATTTCGGAATGAACTACGGACTTGTCTTCACAGCTTGGGGCGTCGGCGGATTCTTGCTCGCCCTGCTGGCGGGCAAATTGTACGACAAATTCCAAACGTTCAACTTTGCCTACTACGGCGCCTCTTTACTTTTAATTCTCGCTGCCATCATGGTCTTTTTCGTTCAAGAGCCGCACCACAAGCTCGAAACCAGCCAACCATAGCCAAAGACAGATACCGGTAGAAATCAGAGTCCGTGAATTGGAAAGACCTTTGTGCGAATAATATCCATCGTCGCATCAAGAGTTGGCATTACTGATTTACGCTGTTCATCACTTACAAGCAGTTGCCTGTCGCGCAATCCACCCTGCCACTCCGTGCTCTCGAGCATAACTCCCCCGACCGTGGGATTCATGCCCTGCTCACGGTCGGCACCGCATAAAATCGTCCAGGCCAAAGCCCAGGCCCTTACGGTATTATCGATATTATAACCGCCTCCACCCGTCGCAAGGATGGGCTTGTCAAAGCTAAGAAGATGATCGATAACTTCCGCGTAAATATTATTCGTTAAATACAGATGCGCTAAAGGATC
>CAYSPM010000069.1:0-14001 GCA_964432925.1 uncultured Pirellulales bacterium
GGCAGAAATTGCCATGGGTCGAAACAAAAGGATATTCTTTTTCCCAATCCAAGCCTTTCCACGCCCGCTCGCGCCAGAACAATCGCGTCAACCTTGCCCTCATCCAGTAATCTGATCCGTGTCTGAACGTTGCCGCGGATAGGGACTAACCGAAGGTCTGGCCTAAGATGTCTTAACTGAGCAGTACGTCTAAGACTTGAGGTGCTGATCTTAGTTGAACTTTGCAACTGCTCAATCGAACGGATGCTTTCTTTGGTCAGCAAACAGTCCTCCGCATATTGTCTGTCGCAGACCGCTGCTATAGTCAGACCTTCTCGCTCTATTGTGGGCAGGTCCTTGAAACTGTGAACCGCCAAGTCCGCCTCGCCAGCCAGGAGTATCTCTTCAACTTTCGAGGTAAAAAAGCCGCTTTCTTTGAGACTCCACAATGCCGTTCGCCTATCACGGTCGCCTCTGGTTGTTACTTCCTTAATCTGAATCTTTATTTCTGGATATTTCTCTTTTAGCGCCGAAATGACGATTTGAGTTTGAGCAATAGCGAGCCGGCCTGGCCGAGTTGCGACAGTAAGAATCCTTTTCATTGGCTGCCTTGATCTTCTGAAAAGAACATTTTGTTTATCAGGTCTACTGCCTGGAGTTGCTCTGCGTTTAGTTCCCTGCCACCATTCTTAATAAAACTAATTGGCGCGTGTAACAACTTTTTCACTAGGGATTCAGCAAAGTATTCCAGCTTATCTGCGCTGTCTGGGCCGAAATTCTTTGCATAGCGTCTCGCTTCGCTATGAGCCAGCCTTGTGCCTTTTTCAAGAAGTTTAGAAATCACCGGCACAACGTTTAGAGAGTCGTACCATCGCATAAACTCATCTGTAAATTCAGCAACGATTGCCTGAGCCTTTGGGATTTCAGTACTACGTTTTTTCCTGTTGACTTTTACCTGCTCATTAAGGTCGTCAATATTGATTAGCGTGGCACACTTGAATCGAGCGACTCTCGGCTCGACGTCTCTGGGTACTGCTATATCGATTATAAGCAGCGGTCTTTTTCTGCCGGTAAGGCTGGGTTTTGCCATTTCATACGTAACTACAGGTTTGTCGGCAGCGGTCGAGCTAATCAGCAAATCCACGTCAGCAAGTCTTTTTACTATATGCGGCAGGCCAATAACTTCGGCTTTATCAAAGGACGAGGCAATCGTGCGTGCCTTTGGTTTATTGCGGTTTGCTATGATAAGTTGCCTTAGTCCTGATTTTGTTAGATACCTTGCAACAAGCTCAGCGTTTTCGCCGGCACCGATTACCATAGCGGTGCTGCTTAATAAGTCTATTTTGTCCGTAGCCAACTCCACAGCAGCCAGAGCGATGGAAACCGCGCCGCAGTTGATGTTAGTGTGGGTGCGTACAGCTTTGCCTACCCGAAACGCACTATGAAAGAGCTTATGAAATATCAATTTGCTCGTCCGGCAGTCGGTTGACTCGCGATACGCAGTTTTTACCTGCGACAGGATTTGGTTTTCGCCAATCATTTGTGAATCAAGGCCCGCGGCAACTTCAAACAGGTGCCGAACCAAATCGACACCCGTAGTTTCGATACTGTATTTTCTCCAGGTGGTGACCGCGCCAGACTGTACACCTCGTATCAACTCTTCGATGAATTTCCTGCAATCAAAGGCCTTGTTAGCATAGAGATAAAACTCCAGTCGATTACAGGTATCGAGGATTACCGCTTCGCTGATTTGCTCCTCGGCGTGTACCTTTTTCAGTATGTGGCGCCTTTGCTCAGCGGTCAAAGCAACCCTCTCGCGGTGCTGTACCGGACAGTTGTGATAAGTCAGGCTATTTACTACGAGCTTCATTACCTCTAATCTCGTTTTTTATGGCGGTTAATTGCTATACAAGTGTAATCGATAAGAACGTAACTATCAAGACCTATCAGTTGACTGGCGACGCAGCGTGAGGCAGTGCCAAATATTCTTGCAAACACTTCTCATTGTGCCATAATTTCCTGCTGTAGTTCGCATATCCTTGTTTTGCGATAAGCAATTGCTATAGCAATTAAAGAAATAAACAGAGGCCAGGATGAGGAAGCTCAAACGGATGTTGATGTGGGCCGGTTTGGTCTTGATCCTGCTTCTTATATTCCTTTCGGTTTATGGTGCATTTATTGGCGCCGAGCGAGCCAGAGCCTTTTTCAATTCTCTGCCGTTGGCTGTATATTGGTCGGCCTTAACGCTGACGTTGATGGTGGGCATTATAGCATTCCGCAGACTGATTCGCGTGCCCGGCCTTTTGCTTATTCATCTTGGTTGTATCCTTGTTCTCGCTGGTGGTATTTGGGGTTCCGAGGCCGTAGATAAGCTTCGGGACAAAATTCTTTCAATAGACACGATTCGAGCGGGCCGAATGGCAATATTTGAAGGAGCTGTAGAAAATCGAGTCACATTACAGGGTAGCGATCAGGTAAAGCAATTGCCTTTTCACGTCAAACTCAAAGATTTCCGGCTGGAATACTACGAGCCGGGCAACCTGCTGATCCAAAGCAGGCAGGGCAAACACTGGAAGGTTCCTGCTGAGGTTGGGGCCAAATTCTCTCTGGGTGATGACATCGGTAAACTCAAAATCCTGAAAATCTTTGAGAACTTCAAAATCAAAATCGAGGGTGATGAACGCGTTGCCTACGATGCTGTTGGTCCTGGCTCGAATCCGGCTGTCGAGGTTCAAATCGAGCCTCCAGATGGTGAGGTGGCTACCAAGTATGTGTTTGAACGGTTCCCTGGTCGTGTTCATCCTGAGGATAAAATTGCGTTTCGATATGAAAGAGTTGTGCGCGAGTATATAAGCGAGCTGCAGATAACTCGGGATAACGAAGTTGTCGCTGAAAAGGATGTCCAGGTAAACGATCCGCTTCATTTCGGCGGGTACCATTTCTACCAAAACTCTTATGACGCTGAATCTGGCCGGTACACTATTCTAATGGTCGTTTCTGACACCGGCCTTAATCTTGTCTACGGTGGATACCTTATGCTTTGCGTTGGTGTTTTCTGGCATTTTTGGATAAGGCATTTATTTGTGTCTGTAAAAGCGAAGCTTGCATAGATGGAGATCAAATATACAATTCAGGGACTGCTTATTTATCTTGCTATCGCTGGATACATGCTGGCATTCGTCACTACCTTGCTGCGCCGTCCAAAGATGGGACATCTTCTATATTTAGTTGGCTTCGTGATTTCAGCCCTATCTTATGCTTACCGTTGGTACGACGTTCGCCATGTGCCATTGCAGAACCTTTTCGAGGTCTTCTTGTTTTTAGGAGCGTTTTCTTATCCGGTCTCGTGGTTCTGCAGGCGTTTTTTACGTATCGCCGGCCAGTGTGCTGACGTGCTTATAGCTGTGTTGGTGCTCGTCCCGGCTGGCTTTGTCTTTAGCGCAAAGGCTCAACAATTGCCGCCGGCCCTACAAAGCTGGCTATTTGCACCACATGTTGCTGTGTATATGCTCTCGTACATTTTCATGGCAAAGGCTACCGTCCAGGCTGGTGCTCAGTTAGTATGCATGACCTACAACAGCGATGAAAAGTTCATCTCAGCGGAAGAAGCAACGTACCGCATGGTTTGTGTCGGCTTTCCGTTGCTGACTCTCGGCCTGGTGCTCGGAAGTTGGTGGGGCAAGCTCGCATGGGGTGACTATTGGGGCTGGGACCCTAAAGAGTCCTGGTCTCTGGCCTCCTGGCTGGTCTACGTCGGATATTTGCACTTTCGTTATATGTTCGGCAAAAAACACTCGCGCATCAACAGCATCTGGGTCATCACAGGTATGGTAGTCATTGTGATAACCCTGTTATGGGTGAATCTAACTCGACTTTTCGCCGGCTTGCACAGCTACGCGACCTGACGTCATAAACATATACAAGCAGGCTAATTAAAGTAACATAGAGAAAACTGGCACATCTGTCCAATAGACTTTGCTTCATAAACAATCTATCATTGGCGCTGCGGTTGTATTACGATATAAATGTAAGCTCATCCAGATTCGGATGTAGGCATATTAGATAGTTGAGTTATATTCAGGAATGTTGAAAGGAGTGAGTACCGATGACCAGAAATGTATCAATAATCTTGCTTGTTTTATTGGCCTTATCTTTCGCAGGCTGTGCCGCCGAGCAGACGGCTAAAGCTGATGAGAAATTGCAGTACGTCGAGACAGAGACCGGCCGATGGCTCGTGCATGATATGAATCGGCCTGCACCGCCTGTGATTAAGCCGGGGATAGACTGCCAGCCCCCTTCCGATGCCATTGTGCTTTTCGACGGAAAAGACCTTTCAAAATGGACAGATACCAAAGGCCGGCCGGCAAGATGGCTCGTCCGAGATGGCTATGCTGAAGTAGTCAAAGACACCGGCTCCATTAAAACAAAGCAAGGCTTCGGCTCTTGCCAGTTGCACATCGAGTTTGCAACTCCTGAAGAAGTCAAAGGACACAGCCAGGAAAGAGGCAACAGTGGTGTATACCTTATGTCCAATTACGAGGTGCAAGTCCTCGACTCATACAATAACAAAACATATCCCGACGGCCAGTGCGCAGCTCTTTACGGCCGGGCCGTTCCTCTTGTAAATGCCTGCCGAAAGCCGGGCAAGTGGCAGTCATACGACATCATCTTCCACCGCCCAATTTTTAAGAGCGGTAAGGTAGTAAGAAAAGCCACCTTTACCGTACTGCATAATGGCGTCCTCGTCCACGACCACGTCCAGCTTGAAGGCACCACCGATTGGCGAGGCCCACATGCTGTTAGCCCATATCGTCCACACAGAGACAAACTACCCCTGATGCTCCAGGACCACGGTAATCCCGTCAGGTACCGAAACATCTGGATCCGTGAGCTAAGAGATTAACTAAGTAGGGTGGGCTTAAGCCCACCAACGGAAAAATGTTTTTGTTTTGGTGGGGCATCCATTCTCCTCCCCAAGGGATGCGAAGGATGAAAGCCCCACCCTACCACAAATGTAAGCTCCAAAAGACTTTTTTTCGCACACTACAGGTCTTAAAACCAACAAGGAAAGAATCAGTTGCGAATGGCCATCCCTTTTCTATAACATGCCCTTAAGGTTCAGTTTGGGGCAGTTAAGGAGTGCAAGAAATGAGGCGTCTCAGATCGGCTATGCTGTACATGATTTCCTTTGTGCTTGTGACCGAAACATATTGCCTGGGTGCTGTGCAAGACCCGGTGGTTTGGGGTGAGCTTAAGAAATGGCACAAGGTCACGATTACTTTTGATGGGCCTCAAACCAGCGAGGATGGTAAGCTCAATCCGTTTCGAGACTATCGTTTGAACGTAATATTTACACAAGGCAAAAAGCGACGTGTCGTGCCTGGTTACTACGCAGCCGACGGCAACTCAGCCGAAACCAGTGCCATCAGCGGCAACAAATGGCGTGTGCATTTCGTGCCCGATGAAGTGGGCCGATGGGACTACGTAGCATCTTTTCGTACCGCACCTGGTGTGGTATTTAGCGAAGATATGAATGCGGGCTCTCCAACCGCTTTTAACGGCATCGCCGGTTCTTTTACAATCGGTTATACCGACAAAACTGGGCGAGATCATCGAGCCAAGGGACTACTCAAATACGTCGGCAAACGCTATTTGCAGTTTGCTGAGACCGGCGAATATTTCATTAAGGGTGGGGCTGACAGCCCTGAAAACTTCCTTGCATACGCTGACTTCGATGGAACCTATGATACTGGCGAACTCAAACGCGAGGGAGAAGCCAAGGGTGAAGAGTTCCTGCATCGCTACGAGCCACATGAGCAGGATTTTGAGATCGGTGACCCGACATGGCAAAATGGGAAAGGTAAAGGCATAATTGGTGCTCTGAATTATCTCGACAGCAAAGGCATGAATAGTGTTTACTTCATCACATACAACGTTGATGGCGGTGACGGTAAAGATGTCTGGCCTTGGACAAGTCCCGACGAGAAATTTCGCTTCGATTGCTCTAAGCTCGACCAGTGGGAAATTGTTTTTTCCCACATGGATGCGCTTGGTATCCAACTACACGTCATCACGCAGGAACAGGAAAACGACCAGGGTCTTGATGGCGGCGACCTTGGTCCCCAGCGGAAGCTCTCCTATCGGGAACTCGTAGCTCGCTTTGCACATCACTTGGCATTGGTTTGGAACCTTGGCGAGGAGAACACAAACACAGATGAACAACGTAGGGCTTTTGCGCATTATATAAGAGAGCTCGACCCGTACGATCACCCTATTGTTGTACATACATTTCCAGGGGCGTATGATAAGGTCTATACGCCGCTCTTGGGATATGAGTATTTCGAGGGACCATCGCTGCAAACAAACGATACTCACGCTCAAACACTAAAGTGGATAGACCGCTCAGCAGGGGCAGGCTATGAGTGGTTTGTTTGTCTGGATGAAATCGGTCCGGCTCATACTGGAGTCAAACCTGATGAAGACGACTACTGGCACGACGAGGTGCGAAAGAAACATCTGTGGGCTAATCTTATGGCTGGCGGAGCAGGTGTCGAATGGTACTTCGGCTATAATTATGCAAACAACGATCTTACCTGCGAAGATTGGCGAAGCCGAGAGCATATATGGAATCTAACGCGTTACGCTCTGGAGTTCTTTCACAAGCATTTACCCTTTATTGAAATGACCAACCATGATGAGCTAACCTCCATCAGCGACGACTATTGCTTTGCCAAGCCCGAACAGATTTACGTCATTTATCTGCCTTCTGGCGGTACCACAAATCTGGAGCTGGGTGGTGACTCTAAGAGTTACACAGTACAATGGTTCAACCCACGCACCGGCGGAGGTCTGCTGGCAGGTACTGTTGGAATAGTTACCGGGCCCGGCCCGGTTGCAATAGGCCATCCACCGCATGACACATCCAAGGACTGGATCGCGCTTGTAAAGAAGTTGAAACCGTAGATGCTTATAACAGTCTTAGTTAGAGTTCCCCCAGCGGCGAGATTCTCAGTGAAGAACATTGTTTATATGATATAAAACCACAGCTACTCTGCCCGGATGCTTTACTATCGATAGAACAAGAGAGCAAACGACTGCCAAATTGGCACATTTCCACAGGCGATTATGCCATAACTATTTGTTTTAACATCGATTACGATCTAAAAGCGGTTAGGCACGCTGTTTGCACAAATTGTCTAAGAGATACGGAAGTTTCGTATATTCAAAAAAGGTGCAGACATGAAATTCGATAAATTTACGCTCAAAGCACAAGAGGCGCTGGCCACCGCTCAGCAGATGGCCATGGCTAAGTCGCATACTATAGTCTCGCCATTGCATTTGCTAAGCGTGCTTTGCAGCGATGATAATAGCGTTGCGGTTATGATTTTGAAAAAGATCGGCGCCAATGTCTCGCGAATAAGAGAAATGACGAACAGTGAACTATCACGCCTGCCACAAGGTTCCGGCGGCGCTCAAATTATGCCCGACCAGGCTTTCAGCCAGGTTGTTTTAGATGCCCAAAATAAAGCTGACAAGATGGGCGATGAGTATCTAAGCGTCGAGCATCTGTTGTTGTCTCTAACTTCTGTAGATAGCGATGCAAAAGAGATATTAGGGCTCAACTCCATTACGCCCGAACAGATTGAAAAGGCCCTGAAAGAAATTCGCGGCACAGAAAAGATAACCGACCAGAGCCCCGAGGATAAATACAACGCGCTTCAGCGTTATGGGATCGACCTTCTGGAAATGGCCCGTAAGGGAAAACTCGATCCTGTAATCGGCAGAGATGAAGAGATTCGGCGGTGCATGCAGGTACTGAATCGCCGAACAAAGAATAATCCTGTATTGATCGGAGAGCCCGGCGTAGGCAAGACTGCGATTGTAGAAGGGCTTGCCCAAAGGATAGTTTCGGGAGATGTCCCTGCAGGCCTTAAGAATAAGAGAATCGTCGCGCTCGATATGGGGTCGCTTATCGCAGGGACAAAATTCAGAGGGGAATTTGAAGACCGGCTTAAAGCAGTGCTCAAGGAAGTCATCGGCGCTCAAGGCCAAATAATATTATTTATTGATGAATTACACACCGTCGTCGGCGCTGGAAAAGCCGAAGGCTCGGTCGACGCCGGCAACCTGCTGAAGCCTTCACTTGCACGCGGTGAGCTGCGTTGCATCGGCGCGACAACGATCGATGAGTATCGCAAATATGTAGAAAAAGATGCAGCTCTGGAGCGGCGTTTCCAGCCGATCCTTATCGACCCGCCAAATGTGGAGCAGACAATTGCTATTCTTCGGGGACTAAAGGCCCGCTATGACGCCCATCACGGAGTTCGAATAACCGATGCAGCCCTGGTCGCGGCTGCAACCTTGTCCAATCGATATATAACCGATCGCTGGCTGCCGGATAAGGCTATTGATCTGATTGACGAAGCCGCTTCCAAGCTGCGTATAGAGAACGACTCACTGCCTGCTGAACTGGATGGTATCCGCAGAAAGATAGTTCAACTCCAGATCGAGCGCGAGGCATTGAAAAAAGAAAGTGATGCGCCAAGCAAAGACCAGCTCAAGAATACAGAAAAGCAATTGGCCCAGTTGCAGGGGCAGGACAAAGAACTGACCGCGCGATGGGAAAACGAAAAAGGGGATATTGACCAGATAAAGCAGCTTAAGCAAAACATCGAAGATGCGCAAACTCAATTCGAAGATGCCCAACGCCAAGGTGATCTGGAAACTGCTGCTCGTTTGAAGTATGAGACCATAACAAATCTCAAAAAGGAACTTGAGGAAAAAGAATCTCAACTCGTCGAATCAAACGGTAGCAAGCTAATAGAAAACGAAGTCACTGAGGAGCACATTGCAGAAGTCGTATCCAAGTGGACGGGGATACCGGTTGTTAGATTGCTTAGCGGCGAGCGTGAGCGGCTGATGAAAATGGAAGAGCGTATTCGTAAGCGAGTCGTTGGCCAGAATGAGGCGGTTTCGGCACTGTGTAACGCGGTTCGCAGGAGCCGGTCAGGCCTGTCGGACCCGACTCGGCCGATAGGAACGTTCCTATTCTTAGGCCCGACAGGCGTTGGTAAAACTGAGCTTTCTAAGGCCCTGGCAGACTTTTTGTTCAATGACCCACACGCTATGGTGCGTATCGATATGAGCGAGTTTATGGAGCAACATTCCGTGGCCCGGCTTATCGGCGCACCGCCCGGTTATGTCGGCTATGAAGAGGGTGGCCGGCTGACAGAGGCAGTTCGGCGAAAGCCCTACTCCGTGATACTGCTGGATGAGATTGAAAAGGCCCATCCGGACGTCTTCAACGTGTTGCTGCAGGTTTTTGATGATGGCCGACTAACCGATGGAAAAGGTAGAACAGTTGATTTCAAAAACACCATTATTATTATGACCAGCAACATCGCCAGCCAACAAATTCAGCAGTTAACCGAAGAGCAAGGTGCCGACTGGGAGATCGAGGCCCATGTCAAGGATGTTTTGAAAAATGTCTTCAAGCCCGAGTTCTTAAATCGGATTGATGAGATTATTGTCTTCCGTATGCTCACAAAACGGGATCTGAAAAAGATCGTCGATATCCAGCTTGGATATCTATCCCAGCGTCTCAAAGAGCGTAAAATCGAGCTTGAGTTCACAGACAAGGCTCGTGAGCAGATTATGGATGAGGGCTACGACCCCGTCTATGGCGCAAGGCCTTTGAAACGAACAATTCAGCAACGGTTGGAGAATCCACTTGCTACTGAGCTTTTAGCCGGCATATTCTCTGACGGCGACAAAATACGCGTTGATGCCGACAACCATAAATTCACATTCCAGAAAACATAAGCATACTGCTTGATTTTCATCCAGACCGTTTGTAGTATTCTGGATATCCTGGCCTCCATGGAACTGCCCATGCAAGGATGAGGTAGTTTCTTTATTTTCTTCGAAACCAGATAGAAGGGGAATTTGAAAGCCAATTCCGTTGGCAGTTGGGTTTGCAATCACGGATAGAATATATCCATAAATGTAAAAACTTAATACATCTTTCTGTGGCGTATATTTGGTCAGGATGCCAAGAGAAAAGTTTGGTCTGAGGGGAAAACAAAATGGATACTAAGATGATTTTGGAACAGGCAGAAAAAGACAAGATAAAATTCGTCACTTTGCAGTTTACGGATCTTCTGGGAGTCATAAAGGAAGTCATTATTCCGGTTGAAGATCTAGCAGATGCTTTGACCGACGGAGTTTGGTTCGACGGCTCATCAATTGAAGGCTTTGCTCGAATACAGGAAAGCGACCTGTTCTTAAGGCCTGACGCGGTGACGTATGCTGTGGTCCCGTGGCTTACGGAGGACGGTAAAACCGCCAGGTTAATATGTGATATTTGCCGGGCAGATGGAAAACCATTTGAGGGAGATCCACGATACATCTTAAAACAAGCAGCCGAAAATGCTGCAAAGCAAGGCTTTGTTTACAATGTCGGCCCAGAGCCGGAATTCTATCTGTTTAGAGCCGACGGCGAAAAAAGAACAACGCCGCTTGATTACGGCAGCTATTTCGATCTTTCCTCGCACGAAGGTTACAAAGTCATAAAGAAGATAATAACGGCGCTCGAGAACTTCGGGATTAAGGTCGAGACGTCTCATCATGAAGTCGGTCTGGGCCAATACGAAATTGATTTTAATTATGGCCACTGCTTGGATATAGCCGATAAGGTTGTTACGTTGAAGTATACTGCCAAGAAAATCGCTCAAATGCAGGGTCTACATGCAACCTTTATGCCCAAGCCCGTAATGGATATGGCTGGTTCTGGAATGCACGTGCACCAGAGTTTGCTTAATGCTGCGGCCAAATCGAATGCTTTCTATGATAAGGATCACAAGTACAATCTGTCCAAGATCGCCTTTAGCTTTATTGCCGGCCAGATAAAACACATCAATGCAATGTGTGCGATTCTGTGTCCTACTGTCAACTCTTACAAACGATTGGTCTCCGGTTTTGAGGCACCGGTATATGTCACCTGGGCTGCGATGAACCGCTCAGCTCTTTTGCGTGTACCAAAGTGGTTCAAGGCCAAACCCGATGCCGCCAGAATTGAACTGAGGTGCCCTGACCCGAGCTGCAATCCGTATTTGGGATTTGCTGTGATGCTAAAGGCCGGCCTTGATGGCATTAAAAATAATTTACAACCGCCTGAGCCGGTCGAAGAAAATATTTATCAGCTCGATGGTGAAAGCCTCATTCAAAGAAAGATTGACATTTTGCCGACATCGCTCTTAGAGGCCCTTAACGCCTTGAAAAAAGATAACGTGATACACGAGGTCCTCGGCCAGCACCTTTTTGAAAGATACCTTGATATAAAGACGAGAGAGTGGGACGAGTTTAAAAAGCAGGTCACCAACTGGGAAATCGAAACGTATCTGGATATCTTCTAAGTTCTTTGATGGGCTCTCCTAAAACAGTATAGACCCACTTTTTATGCAAAGGAAAAACTTGAAATGGCCAAGATATCTGACGATACTAAGATTTCGAAAAATAAGACTGTTGGTGATTGGAAAGAGCTTAGAAAGAACTTATTGCAGAACGAATACGATTCCTCCTTGGTCGAGGAATATTGGAAAGAGGCTTTCGATGAATTTTTTAAAGCGAGGGTTGAAACGAGATATCTAAAACCAATCGAGGCCATTCAATCAAGCGGAAACCAAGAAGGGGAAGGATTCTCAATTGTTGCATTACAATGCCTTTTAATTGAGTTCCTTGAGGTCTTCTATCAAGGAAAAATTTATACAACAAAAAAAGAAGATTTGGGACCTAAAGAATATTGTAGTAGTAGGGAAATATTTAAGGATTTTTTAACTAGTCATAGTCCCTTTAATAAATATTTTGTCGAATCTTTTGCCGCCAAGTTTTATGACAACGTTAGATGTGGACTATTACATAGTACTTTTACTAAGTTAAATTGGGTCATAAGGGCCGGTAATGAAAACACGCCTCTTGTCGAAGAGAAAGATGAAAATGGCTCAAAAATATTTGTTATATATAGGAATCCAATAACAAATGCACTGAAAAGATATTTAGAAGATTACGAGAATGAACTATTAACTGAAAAAAACAAGGAAAGAAGGGAAAACTTTATTCGTAAGATGGATGATATTTGCCAAATTGAACATATGCACTATTTTGCGTATGGCAGTAACATAAACAAAAAGCATTTCAAAAAGGAAAAAAAGATAAATTTTCATAGCTACGAGGTTGGATTTCTTAAAGAGTACGAGTTTGTGTTTAATAAAAAGAGCGATAAGGATGGAACATCAAAAGCAAATATATGTTCAAAACCTGGTTGTGAAGTATGGGGATGTTGCTATGAAATTGAAAAAGATGATTGGAAGAAACTTCTCGATGCTGAGAAAAAGTATAAACCATTGAAAAATGTTGATATTGAGGTTAATAGTGGAAGGAAAATAAAAGCTGACACTCTGATCTCAAATTATACGTTGGATACCCTACCAAGCCAAGAATATCTTCAGATCATAATTAAAGGCGCCAAAGAGATGAAATTACCTGAGGAATACATTTCCGAGATTCAGAAAAAAGGTCAGTGAGGTAGGGTGTTGTATGCACACCATAATTAAATTTCATTCGCCTACGCTATTTTTTATATCATCGAAACTTGGCGGTTTGGGCTTTTGGTCCCTGCAATCGCATAACCAATCAGAAGGATAATATCCTTCTTCGACCCAGCGATGAAAGCTGGAAAAAGGCCATTGATGCGGACATTTGGCTAACTCATGCTTTACGGGATTATAGTGAATATAATTTACGTAATGAGCCAGGTCATCTTCATCTCGAATTGTATGCTCCCAAAAGCGCCTTTGCCAGATACCCCTTTCACGATGCCGTTTTCTGGCTGATGAAATGCTGACCTCATCTCCGCCACCTTCCAGCCAGAGGCGGGTAAACTCTTTCTTAATGCGGGCCAAACGAACCGAGAAATCAGGATCGCCATCTGGCAGCTTCCATATGCAGTGAAAGTGATCAGGCAATAAAACAAACGCTAATGCAGCAAAGGGCCGGCTGCAACGAACTTTATTGATAGCTGTTTGCAAACAATCACGTGCTTTGGGTTGACAAAGAAATGGTCGCCGCTGGTGAGTTACAACTGTAAAGAAAAAGGTTCCACCTGGACGAAAGATTCTACGGTAGTCAGGCATAATTACAAATAATACGTGAATTTTAGAAGGGTATCAACATACGAGTTAATGGTGTGCAGAGCACACCCTACGTTAACTACGTTAACACTTTGAAATCAGGGCGATTACAGATTTACGGCAATGCCTCGGCCGGCGAGATACTCCTTGATTTGTTTAATTGTGTAATTTCCGAAGTGAGTGATTGAGGCCATAAGTACCGCGTCCACCTCGCCATCAACAATTGCATCGTAAAGATGCTCAAGTTTGCCGGCGCCGCCGGAGGCTATTACAGGGATATTGACCGCATCGCTGACAGCCTTGTTAAGTTCATTGTCGTAGCCGGCCTGGGTACCGTCAGCATCCATGCTCGTTAGGAGTATCTCACCGGCGCCCAACTGTTCGGCTTTAACAACCCATTCGACGACGTCGATATCAGTAGGCTCAGAGCCAGCTTTGACGCAGACCTGCCATTTGTCGGCTTTTGTTTTTGACCGGCGAGCATCAATGGCAAGAACAACACATTGACTACCAAAACGCTCAGCAGCTTCTGTAATCAGGTCTGGATCCTGCACTGCGGCGGTGTTCACCGATACTTTGTCGGCGCCGCTTCGCAGAAGCGTGTCTATTTGCTGCACTGTCTGGATGCCACCGCCGACTGTAAACGGAATAAAGACATTTTCGGCAACCTTTTCAACGAGTTCAACAAGAGTCTCGCGATAACGAATAGTGGCGGTAATATCCAGAAATACTAACTCGTCAGCACCTTCATCACTGTACCTTGCACCCAATTCCACCGGATCGCCTGCATCGCGAAGGCTCAGGAACTTTACCCCTTTAACTACGCGATTGTCCT
>CAYSPM010000070.1:0-13896 GCA_964432925.1 uncultured Pirellulales bacterium
CCGCTAAAGTAGGCATCATAAGCTGCCATATCAACGTGACCATGTCCACTATGAGCTATGAGTATTGTTTTTGCTTCACCAGATTCCTTGCACTTAAGGGCTTCATCTATTGCCACCTTAATACAATGGTTTGTTTCCGGAGCGCTGATAATGCCCTCAGTACGAGCAAAGGTTACCCCCGCCTTAAAGGTAGCAATCTGGTGCTCAGCTCTGGCCTCAACGAGTCCCAAGCTATGCAAGTGACAAATGATGGGCGCCATCCCATGATAGCGGAGTCCTCCCGCGTGGACGGGTGGCGGAATAAACCCGTGCCCGAGGGTATACATCTTAATCAAAGGGGTAAGCATAGCCGAATCGCCAAAGTCATAAGCATATGGTCCCTTGGTCACAGTGGGACAGCTTGCCGGCTCCACACAGATGATGCGCAAGTCGGGCTTCGTCCCATCAATTTTATCCGTGACAAATGGCAAAAACAGGCCGGCAAAGTTTGATCCACCACCAATACAGCCGACGATAATATCCGGGTAAGCATCCGCCTTCTCCATCAGCTTTTTTGCCTCCAGACCATTGATGGTTTGATGCAGCAGAACGTGATTAAGCACACTGCCCAGCGCATAATGAGTATCATCACGGGAGACAGCATCCTCCACCGCCTCACTGATGGCAAGACCCAGGCTGCCGGGACAATCGGGGTCTTTCGCCAGCATATCTCGCCCTGCCTTGGTATCAGAACTGGGACTGGGCACACAATTAGCACCCCAGGTCTGCATCATCACGCGACGATAGGGTTTTTGATGATAGCTGATAGCGACCATGTAGACTTTTATCTCGAGGCCGAAGCAAGCTCCCCCGAAGGATAGAGCACTTCCCCACTGTCCGGCTCCGGTCTCGGTGGTTATACGCTTTATGCCCTCTCGCTTACTGTAGTAGGCTTGAGCAACAGCAGTATTAGGCTTGTGACTCCCAGGCGGGCTTGTCCCCTCATATTTGTAGAAAATCTTGGCCGGTGTATCCAGAGCTTTCTCCAACCTGTGCGCTCGAAATAGGGTGGTAGGCCTCCATAACCGATAAATGTCCTGGACTTCCTCAGGGATATCAATCCAACGCTCAGTGCTTACCTCTTGCTTGATTAATTCCATGGGAAACAAGGGTGCCAAGTCGTCAGGGGTTACGGGTTTTCCTGTACCGGGGTGTAAAACCGGTGGTAATGGCTCAGGCATATCCGCCAAGATATTATACCACTGTGTCGGCACCTCGTTTTCATCCATGGTAAACTTTGTTCTTTTATCCATTTCGTTCTCCTTAAGGCAACTCAATATCTTCTTGTCTACACATGAACTTAAGTTTATCTAATGCAATGACGTGTATGTGTCAAGCAAATATTGTCAGAATATTCTATCAAAATAACTCGATAAATATAGGACAAATTGCCGATTTATTTTTGCCTAAAATCCATAATCATCTCAGCTTGGAACTTCGATATTTCCCAAGCTAACATTTACAGATCAAATTCGACCGTTAGTCTTTAACAGTTAAAAAAATAGCCACAGGGAACACCGACGGTACGAATAAAAACAAAAAACTCTGTGATCTTTTCGAGCTCTGCATCAAAAAGTCAAGTCAAAAGACTATGGCCGCATAGCCAACGCTGTCTCGGCTCATGGTCCCCATTGTTTGCAGCATCACCTCATTACTATTTGTGTATGTTAACAACAAACCTTCTTTCTTACCCAGTTTCCTTGCTACGGCAACCGTCGCTGCCGCTGCACCGGGACCGCAGGCATTATAATTCTCAGCAGCACTTGCAAGCAAACCCTGCGCGTCGAGTTTCAAAGCCAAATCAATAAATTTCTGATCGTTTACCTTACTCGCCCACTCAAGAGCATCCGCACCTGTCCCCATTGGCGTAAAGCCATACCGCGGACCATAATGCGTCAAGTCAGTCGAAGCAATACACACAATCTTCCTCTCCGCACTGCTAACTATAATGTCACCGAGAGCAGCTCCAAGCGTTATAGCCAGTTCCCTCGGCGGGACAAGAATCGGAAGAATTTTCGAGCCAGGAAAAAGGTGCTTTATAAACGGTATTTGCACCTCGATACTATGCTCTGACAGGTGCGCCTCGATATTGCTGACTGCATGACCACTATCCAACACGGCCTTGGCCAGCTCTTCGTCGACATCAACCTCGCCAATCGGAGTAGTCCATCTACCGGTACCATAAACCGAAGGCAAGCTACCTAGGTAATGTGCTCCTAAGATAACAAAGGTATGAACCTGTTCATGTCGTTGCTTGATCGCTGAGAAAGCTAACGCCGCCACGCTGCCGCTAAATGTCCAACCAGCATGCGGGACAATAGCCCCAACTATAGTATCGGGTAAAGATTCGGTAAGTGTACGTGCCTTAAGACATGCGTCAATCTCTTCCACGCAGGCGTCGCGCTGACCGGGATAGAATTGATCTGCAACAACAGGTTTTCTTACCTGCATAACTCGCACCTAGCCACTTGCGTTTTTCCATGCAGTCGCTATGATTACATAATATAAAAAGGACACATTACGATTAACCTGTCAAGAAGAAAACCAAATGGCACATGAAAAAACATCCGCCGTAGCCGTCGTGATGGGCTCAGATAGTGACAAGGAAGTGATGCAGAGCTGCATTGAGCAACTACGGTATTTTGACATTGAACCAGAGGTAAGAATACTCTCAGCGCATCGTACACCCAAGAAAGCTACCGAATTTGCTGAGACTGCGGCCGAAAGTGGGATAAAGGTTATCATTGCCGGTGCGGGCATGGCTGCTCATCTGGCCGGGGCCTTAGCGGCACGGACGACACTACCGGTCATCGGCATACCCTTAGCTTCGTCATCCGGTTTGGAAGGAATTGATGCCCTGCTCAGCACCATCCAGATGCCGCCCGGAGTTCCCGTAGCGACAATGGGTATCGGCAGTGCCGGCGCTAAAAATGCAGCCATTCTTGCTGTACAAATCCTTGCCCTAACAGACAATAACCTGCGCGAAAAACTGTCACTGTTCAAAAAGTCCGAGCAAGAAAAAACCGCCTCAAAGGACGCAGCTATAAACTCAAGTTAATTAAAACGCCAACGCGTACACAACCACACTACACCTGCGCCAAGTGATAAGAACAGTACTGTCCCAGGTTCCGGAACAGTTATCATAAGCTCAAAATTACTCAGATAGCCACTATCAGCATAATAAGCATCATAAATTTTCAATCGCCATTTGCCCTGCGCATCCTGGCAATCAAAAACAGCCAGAGAACCAGGCGCCCTTGGCTTGTACCGACCAGTAAAAGGCGGGCTGTGCTCCCCTATTGGGATTTGGGCCTCATCATCAAATATTGTTCCTATGTAGTCCTCGCCCTCAAAATACTCAGTCAAAGGATCATACCTGTTCAGGCATAACGTTGTTCCAGACGGGCTCTCCAAGAAAATTTGCAGGTCGAAAACTCTGGCATGTTTCACGGTGATACAGACATCCAGATCGCCAATTGTAATATGATCGGGCACTTCTATGACCGCATCAGTCATCCAACCCCTGGTTGCATCCAGCTCCTCAGGTATGCGAAGGTTGAAGTCGCCCCCATAAACATAGACCGGAGCAGCAGAAGCGGATAAATGCGATGCCATTATAAGAACATAAACTGAGATTATCCGCCGTGCTAATGTGCAAGCATCCATGCCAAAAAGGTGTTGTGCCTCCATTCAAACATACTCCTATAAAACTGTTCAACACAACAGGACTTACAACCTTATAGGACCTAATCTAAAACCGAACACGTTGCTACAATCTCGAAAAAAAACGCCACGGCCGACAGAAGAGAGACTCGCGCATCTATCATCTGTCTATTTCCGACTCTTAATAGCAATTCTATCAATAGCAACCATATATCAGTTTTTCGGTTAAGAACAGATCCCTTACCAAACCAAAGGGTTTAATTCACCTTACGGCAAAATGCAACTGTTTTTCGCCTGACGCTTATCTCGACCGGGCTCCCTAAAGAGATCAACAGCGATAAAAAATGGAGCCCTAAAGTTTGTGTTATAGGATAGCTTAATATACGATTGTCATTCCTGAGGACCTGACAGTCCAACTTCTCGAGAGCCCGGATTCCGCACGGGATGCAAAAAATCAACGCAAAGCTATCACTGAGAGAGCATCACAGTTTGCGCTCCCTTCAAAGCAGGAAGTGCAACCTTAGGGCTCCTCTGGCTTAAGTCTATGGGATTTTATAGTCTTGCAGCGATCGTCTATTAGCTACTTTAAATTGCTACGCTGGATACGAAGTCCTCTGCTAATCAAACTGCTACTATGGCCACCAATACCATCAACCAGACCGATACCAAGACACTGAATGTCGACGTTGACGCCATAGGGAGTAATCATTAACTGGCTCTGGCCACCTATAAGGTTTTGTAGCGCCACTGCAGAACCCAAGGATCCTACTCTTAATACATTTTGTCCGACGTCCGCGCTGAAGTTCTGACCATGGAATCCTAAGCTTAACAAGTCAGAAAATGTCTGCCATTGGTCGCCTACAAAATTTACGCCTTGATCATAACCGAAGATCCCACAGGTACCTACGGCGCTGCCTCCTTGAATCACCGCACCGATTCCTGTCTGCAAAACCTTAATCTGACCAGAACCATCGATAGTTTCTTGGGCATTGGTTACTGGAATGAAATTCATGCTCGTCGCTGTACTGGTTCCTGCTCCTGCTACCGTGCCGACATTACTCGAGTAAATATCAAAGCTTTGGATTTGATCGATGGCAAAAATCCCAGATGACAGCAGAAGGATAAGCGTTGTAGAAACTACAAACACCTTCTCCATTTTTCACAACTCCTTTTTCATCACTTTTAAATTTGTCTTGATTCAGTTGCCAGTTGGTTCCATCTAAAATAGCCAAGAAAAGCTAATACAATTGTCTCTACATCATCAGATAGTTGACCATTTTTAAAGCCCGTACCAAGCCGGCAAAAATACAAATTAGACTGAAAGGGAGCCCTGAAGGCTTCTACCCTCTGTTGAACCAGGATGTTACTTGAGGGCTCCCCGTAACATCAATCATTATGTTCGGTTCTTTTTTAGTAAGTTGTTTGCCACTGCACAGTATCAACTGTCAAACTGTTTATCAGCGTAGCAGTTGAGTTAGCAGCGCCATTAACGGAACCCTCCTGACACGCGTTGACTGTCGAACTCTCGTGCACGGACCCAGCTGAATTGGCACCATTTTGATCCCCGTTCAACCAGACATTATGCATAGCTACTCCAGATCCTGCGCCGTCACTCCTGAACAGGATTTGATCTGCTGACAGGCCAACGGTTTGGAACTGGTCCTTCATTCCGGTGCCGCTACCGATAAACTGGCTTTGAGTACCGCCGGCGTCGAGGAATTCGTTCACGCTGATAACACCGCAGCACCCTTGAGCTTCTGCTTCTTGACATATATCAGCTATTTGAGTCTGGTCAGCCGCTGGTGCACAACCTGTTGTCCCACATTGGTCTGTTGTCCCACATCGGTGATAGTTGATACCGGGCGAACAAGGGCCACAAGGCGTTCCCGCAACGTGCGTATTCTCAACCCACACATGTTGTAAAGAGCTACCAAAAACATCTCCGTGGACAAGGTTTAAGGAGGTACTTAAACCGGAATTCATGATATCACCAACGATAAACTCTTGGTACTGATCAATGCTCCCGGCGAGAATGTCGCTGTAATCCGCGAAGGCACCCGAAGACAGGAACAGAATAGCTGCTATTGCAAGGGATACTCTCCTAAGCATTTTTAGAACTCCTTTTCTTTCTTACTGTTGACATTCCCTTTCACTACTGCTAACAACACATTAGCAATCAAAAATAATAGAAAAATTCTTTGCCAGGCAACCTCCTTTCTCCCCCTGCCTGAAAGTTCCTGTTGTCGTCTCGCGAGACTCCTTAAGTTACTACTGAATTTACCTTATCATCATGTTTTGCACCTGCCGGCCTTGCTCGAATCCCGCTAATTCATAAAGCTCTCGACTGACCTGGACGCCGGGTTGACCGGCCCTTTTCCCAGTGGCTGCACTGCCCTGGATTACGCCCTTAGCGCCCTGTCCGGACACGTCCGTCACCCGGATTCTGTTGTAGATGGACCTTGGGATTCTTCTTCTATAGGCAACTTCCGGCCAATACCTGTAACCCGCTGCGCTGACCATCGCTTTTCCCTTACCTTCCGTGATTCCTTTTGCGAACGCACCAAATAGAGAAAGAGAATAATTGGTCTGGCTATAACCTGCACCAGCCCCAGGAAAAGCAACGTTAGAACCCACAGTTACGCCTTTCATTCCTCCAGATACGAGTAGAATATCAACGTCCCAAGGCAAGGCCTCCGCCACCGCAGCGTCATATACATGATCCCAGTTGCGATCCACTTCACCTTCCACGCTTACCTTTCCCACATAGGTGTAGCCCGCTTCTTTCAGAAGGTCTTTATCGATGTGAGTATCTATAAAAACAAACAGGGGCTTTCCCCTGGGCCTAATACAACGGACGAAGGAACTTGCTATCTCAAATCCTCTTCCGTGATGATAATGGTCGGGTCCCCCAAATACAGCTACAACACCGTTAAGAATACCTCCCAACACGTCAAGCGGTCCATCGTAAGGCAGTGACTGAATAACGTCTCTGAGCTCGGTCATGTCATCAGGATTGGCAGGATTAAATGTCCGTTCGTAGACGGCATTATCCGCATTGGGCCCATTGGGAAAGTAGGCCTTGAGAGTGCCCCATCCTCCGTGTGTCCAAAATGGCAGGTAGGGGGTAGCAACAGAAACTGGTTGCGTTCGGTACTTGTAATTCGAGACTGCATTGGTACTAATAATTGCATTAGCACCGGAATTTGAACCTCCGCTGTAAGAAACAGCTTCGCCCCCTTCGGCAACAGCTTCACCCCCCCCAGCGACAGCATAGCCTTGACCCTGCATGGACTGGCTTAGTGTCTGCTGGGTTGAGACGTTAGAAACGTTGCTCACATTGCCTTCGGGACCGTATGATCGCATTGCCCCGCCAGTAGCGAAAGCCCCACTGGCAACTACTGCCACCGCAAGTAAGCTACTCAGTAATTTAAATGATCTCTCCATGGTCATCCTCCTTAAAAATAGACTCCGTTTGCCTTTGACCCACCTCCGATGACCTTTTTCTTTACATTATCAATATGTTTTGTGCCTTCCTATTTCCTCCTTCCTTCTCAAATTATAATTGCCCATTTCCAAACTTAATCATTTATTTATATGCCCCTTGGCCGCCCATTCTCCCAGATAACTAATTGAGCTCTCGATATGGAAACACCGTTACCAATAATGAGCGGCCGGGACTTTCCAATCCCCTTTCGCCACTATGGACAACAAGCAAATGCTCACATCTTTGGCCAGTCCTTCTCTCGCTGTTAAAAATCCAATCAGCTAATCGCAACTTCATATCTTCCTCCGTGAAAAACTTTCAGATCGACAGTTTGAGTGAGCAAAAAAGAAAGTAGAAAGAGTCCTGTTGTGGTCAACTAGGCTGACGTATTTTTGCAAACCTGGATCGCAAATCCTTTTGTAATCAATTTTAATGGCTTGTGCGGGGTTCAAACTGCGGTTAATCTTGAAGACAGATACGATCTTGGCAAAAACGCTGGACAAGCACAGCGTTTCAATGACATAAGTTGGAAATGTCCTTTGAGCTATTGTGTGAGCATCCATGCTCAATTTACCAACAATCTTTAGACTAAAAACAACTAATTAACATACAAGATACACTTACAAATTAAAAACAATAATCTTATCGGACTATCCCGTCAAACAAAAAAAACTTTTTTTTCAAATCTCTCTCTTGATAATATAACCAATACCTCTTGCTTATCTACAAATCGCCTACCAAACATTCGGTAGATAAAATATTTATCACAATAAAATCGTGAATTTATAGGACCTGCTGTATCAGATGTGCCTCACCCCTTCGCTTCAACCCTGTCCGTAACAACCGGTTGCGCTTATATATCTCACCCAAACCTTCCAGCCCTATTTCGCAACGTCTATTTCACCTCCGCCACTGAATTAAACTCACCGAAGGGATTAATTTCCGTTGATTCGTTGTATGGATCCTGCTGCCATTGCCCATCAACAACCAACCGGTAACGATATGTACCCCCGGGCAATTTCAGCTTAGTTTGCCATACACCACTATGGCCCACCCTTTGCATCGGCGTCTTCTCAGGCTCCCAATTGTTGAAATCGCCGGCAAGATTGACGCTCTGAGCTCGTGGATATAGTGTTACAAAGACTAACGCCTCCTCTATCTGATTAACGCCGTAATAGTCAGAAAGCTTCGCATCAATGTCTGCCGATCCTTGCTGCTCGTCCGCTTGGCGCTGAGCGTTAGGGCTCAGCTCAACTGAGCTCGCTGAAGTCGCCTTTATCGAACTCTCTTGAGGACCTCGCGGGAATTCTTCAGATGTTGGTTTGGTTGCTTCAAGAAGATCAGCGGCGCTTGAACTAATTGACTCAAGCTGTTCAGCCAGAGAATTAACTATCTCCCGACTCTGCAGCCCAGCCTCAGCACCAATTACCTCCTGTGCCAAAGATTGAAAATCCTTCTGCCCTTTGCTGGCGGGATCGTATTCATTTATGGGCTGGCCAAAACTTGCTGCCTCCTTTATCTTTGTATTGAAATTAACGATCGTTTTAAACATCCTGTCAGCAAATTTATCTTTCAACTCAGCTAATATCTCTCTTGCCATTTTAGTCCTGATGTCGTACATGCTAGCCAGCACTTTTACGTTCACATTCTGCTTACTGCGTTTACAGAGGATACTCAGGGTTTCCAGTTGTTTACTGAGGCCGTGCAGTGCAAAGTAACCCGTCTCCACAGGAACGATAACGTCTGTGGCAGATCTTAGAGCATTGAATGTTAAAAGACCAACCGCTGGTGGACAATCGATGACCGCGTAGTCATATCGCTCGCTGACTTCATCTATTACATTTTTCAGGCAGCACTCACGGTCGGTGATCCCGGCCATCTGTTGCTCGAACGCAGAAAGATCTATGCTGGCAGGAGCCAATTCCAGCCTATCACTGATTTGCCAGAGAACCTCCATTAACCTTATGGGTTCATTCCTGCTTTTGCTTATGAGCACATCATAAATGCTCTGTTCGATCTGCTCCTCGGGCACAGCAAGCCCGACAGCGCAATGGGACTGTGGGTCCATATCAACTAACAGGACGCTCTTGCCCGCTCCAGCCAGCGCACTGGCCAGATTTATCGATATCGTTGTCTTTCCACAGCCTCCTTTTTGATTAACAACTGCTATCGTCCTCATTGTTCTTCTCCAGCTATGGGCTTCCATGCCACACAGATTATATAAAAACGCGACTTCCCTCTCTGACAACCTACAAAAGCCATTTGTTATAGGCCTAAAGACAATACTTCTAAACTACTATTCGGCAAAGAAATCTGAAAAACTTTACCTTTTTATGGGACGAGCAAAATTCATGTGGGATAATTAGTTCGTTGTCCTAAAAATAATTTCGCATCTTCTCTGACAATAGGCTGAAACCTCAAAAATCACGATGTAATGTGAAAAGATACACCGTTAAGCGCCCCACTTCTTATGGCCGAAGTTCTTGTCTTATAAGCAATTACGTACTTTTCAGAATGACAGGGCATGCTTGGCAAATGGTTTAAATCCGCGTTTTTTCTTTGTTGGCCTTTAATCTGGCTCCGCAAAACTGCGCGAAAGTACACCGGAATTAAAACGTTGAATTTATTATAAGCCTTCACGTAAGTAAGTTTATCTGCTAACCTTGCAGCAATTCTCAAAGAATTTTACCGGCGTGTAAATGTCAAGCCTGGAGGTGATATCGCCGATTTATGGGTAAAGAAGGGATTTTTTCTGATTAACGAGGTGTAAAGATTAATTCTCGCAAGATTACGCTGGATTAAACTGTCGAGGTTACCACCACACCATCGGTAATCCCGAAGGTTGCCTTAGAAGAACAGATGAACGAGCTTTTTGTTGGTATCCGCGAGGCTTAGAATCAACTGGGGCTCAAAATTCCCCAGAATAAGGTATGTTGCACCAATGGCACTATCCGGAACCAGTAATGGAGGCATTAGGCCTAGCCAAAACTAACTGCTATAAAAGACGCTTATCGCAACGACAATCTACTCATAGTCGAATTAGTAGCTACAATTACCGAGGAGAAGTGCCTGCGTATTTATTGACTTGAACGCTTAAAGATGTTTAACGTAAACACCTATATTAACAATGCGACCACTTGAGCAAAAAATATCCTGGCGAAACGCAACTTTATCTGCGGATTCCATAATATTCTTTATATGCTTTTATCTGTATGTCTGGCTGTTTATAGAACCACGTCTTATTTACCACTGCTTTGGGAATTTCATAGCTTATCCGAATTTTTCGGTTGATTGGACATTCCTCAAGACATGTCTGGGTTATCCAGGTGGCCTGGTTGAATACATAGGAGGATTTTTATCACAACTATATTACTTCCCATGGCTGGGGGCGCTGGTCGCCACCGCGGTCGCCTGGCTTATGTATACTGCCACGAAAATTCTTATCCGGCCATTGGTAAGGATGAGATTTAAGCTCATCTGCTTTATACCGGCCGTGATGTTACTGATGATGCATAATCGTTATGATATTCAATTAACCGCCTTTCTGGCCCTGTCGGTCGTTCTCTGGTTCTCCGTTGTGTACGAAAAAGTGCCCGTACGTAACAGCTCCGCTCGTATAGCAGTGTTCTTGGGCATGTTTGCCCTGCTCTACTATATTGTGGGTGGTACAAGCTTTGTCTTTGCTTTCCTTGCGATGACCTATGAACTTTTCGTTGGACGGCGCAAGGTTCTCAGCGTGCTATTTCCCGCAGTAGCAATAGGCACATATCTTGTCGGCAAATATATCTTTGATTTGCAGATTGAGATTATCTATCTGCGATTGTCAGAGGTCCTATTTGAACGTGATCCATGGATTAAAGGTATCGTAATTTGCATTTATTTTTTCTTTCCGGCAGTGCTATTCGTATTGGGATTATGGCAAGAATTAGTGTCAAAGAAGATACCGGTCGACACGTTCAAAATACTCACCAAGTTTAAATCCTTAAAGACAGGATCGCTACGACAGCTTTTCCAGAGCGACAAAGCTAAATGGATTATAGAAACGGCGTTAGCTATATTCATTCTCGCAGCAGGTATTTTTATTTCATTCGATGCAACGAAAAAGAAATTGGTGCAGGTAGACTACTTTGCGCACAAGAGGAGATGGTCTGATGTCCTGACAAGGGCTCGCCAAATTCGGCCCGAATCATGTGATACCTGCTGCATTCACGATATAAACCGGGCACTGTTCTATACCGGCCGGCTGGGAGATGAAATGTTCTGTTATCCACAGGAATTCAACGCTTTGATACTTTCCCGTTCCGAATTTCAGAAACCCAATGGCAGAATATTTCTAAAAAGGAGCAGGCTTTTTTTGGAGCTCGGACACGTAGGAATTGCTGAAAGAGACGCCTTCGAATATTTGGAGCTTGTGGGTAGCACCCCCAGGATTGTCGAACAGCTTGCAACGATAAAACTCGTCAAAAGCCAGACTGAGGCCGCGAAAGTGTTCTTGAGAGCTTTGAACAAGGACTTGATATTCGGTAATCGGGGCCGTCAAATCCTTCGACGCCTTGAACGGGAGCCGGGTCTTACCGGTGATAAATGGATTCAATATATACGATCGGTCGCTTCAGACAGAGAAAGCGTTAGCTTTACAATCACCGCAGACGATTTTTTCCTTCAGCTTCTAAATAAAAACAGACGAAACAGGCTTGCGTTCGAATATATGATGGCGTGTTATCTACTAAACGGACAGGTGGACAAGTTCGTGGCCAACATTGGTCTTCTCAAGGACTTTGGCTATAAGAGACTGCCACGATACTACGAAGAAGCGATTGTGATTTATATGGGCTCAGGACTTCCAAAAATGGATTTACACGGCTGGCAGCCCCGGCGCGAAACCATGCAGCGGGCCCAGGAAGTCAATAGAGTCTTTACGCTTCACGGCGGTAGACAAAACGAGGAGTCTATCAGGGCCAAGCTGGGCCCAAGTTTTGCCGATAGTTACTTTCTATACTTCATCTTTGAAACGCCAAGAACAAGACAATGAGAAAACCATACCGTTATCTGATACTAATCTGTTTAGTTGCTGCAGTGACCGTTGTATTGTGGCTTGCACTACATAAAAGTACAGTCACAGTCAAAAACTACAGGTTTATTTCTCGTACACCCAACATCAAGCCGGATTATACCGACACAGTTATCCCACCAAACATTACGCCACTGAATTTCGTGGTTCTTGAGCCGGGCGTAGAGTACTTAGTAAAAATACACTCAACACAAGGTGAGTCTATCGATGTTTCCAGCAGAACAGGTAAGATTAAAATCCCCCTTCGGCGTTGGAGGTCATTATTAAATACCAACCGCGGCAAAAAACTTTTTTTCGATGTTTACGTCAAGAACAAAAACGGCATCTGGAGCCGACATGCGACAATTGCCAACGCTATCGCAAAAGAAAAAATTGACGGCTATTTGGTATACCGTTTTATGAAGCCGTTATTTAACTGGTGGAGGGACATCGGCATTTATCAGCGTAATCTGGAAAATTATGATAAATCTGTAGTTCTACACGGCAAGTCCTTCAATAATGGCTGTCTAAACTGCCATACTTTCTTAAATAATAGGCCTGAGTATATGACATTGGGTATCCGCAGCGCATTATATGGCAGTTCAGCTCTGCTGGCAGGCGATGGGAAGGTAAACAAGATAGGGACAAAGTGGGGCTATACCACCTGGCATCCAAGCGGACGAGTGGCTGCATATTCGATTAATAAGGTTCGACAATTTTTTCATAAAACTACGAAGGAAGTTCGTGACGTAGTTGACCTTGACTCTGGCATCTGTTACTACCAGGTTGATAGCCAAAAGATAAAGACCGCACCAGCACTATCCGAACCGAACAGAATGGAGACATATCCGACATGGTCGCCGGATGGCCGTTACCTCTATTTTTGCAGTGCCCCAATACTGTGGGTGGATCGCGAGACGGTTCCGCCGGTGCACTTTGACGAAGTCAAATACGACCTACGCCGGGTTGCTTACAATATAGAAACAGACGAATGGGGACAGGCTGAGATAGTGCTGTCGGCAGACGAAACTGGTATGAGCATGCTTTGTCCGCGCATCTCTCCGGACGGCAGATTCCTGGTATTCTGTATGTGTGAATACGGTTGCTTTCCCGTGTATCAAGCTAGCAGCGACCTGTACCTGATGGACTTGAAAACCGGCAAATATAAGAAACTTGCACTCAATAGCGAACTTTCAGAATCTTGGCACAGCTTCTCCAGCAACAGCCGATGGCTTGCCTTTAGCAGCAAACGCCGGGACGGATTATTCACGCGAATCTTTTTCAGCTATATAGACGAGAACGGCCAGGCACATAAGCCTTTCATCCTTCCACAAAAAGACCCTGCCTATTACGACTCGCTGCTGCGAACCTATAGCGTTCCGGAGCTGATTACCAGCCGGGTTAAAGTCAGCAAGATAGCTTTGGCCCGGGCCGTCCGTACCACGGATAAGATTGAGCCTGACCTTCCGATTACCGGCGCTACTCCCAGCGCCAAACAGATTGCTCCCTGGCAAACTCGTGAATAATACCAATTGTATTAAATTGCTGCGCTTCATATTTTTGGCATAATTGGGTGGCAGCCTCAAGCCTGTCCTGCCTGCCCTCCGTAGCCTTGGCGAAGAAGGATAGCGAAGGGGGGAGCGACCTGTGGTGAGCGGAG
>CAYSPM010000071.1:0-13752 GCA_964432925.1 uncultured Pirellulales bacterium
GTATCGGGGCGCACCTAAAGCGTTTGTGACGCTAAAGGCAGGTCAAAGTATTTGGGGTAACCGATTTGGTAATCTGACGGCTATTCGCTGGCCTGCCGAGAATCAGTCAAAAGAAGAAATAGCAAGTGCATTGCTGGCGGAAATAGATGCTGCAAGTTTGGGAGTTTATTTTGATAATGTGAAATCGCGTGGTGTGAAAGCAGGTAAGGAGGGGACAGACTTTGGAATGCTTTTTCTGGGCCTAAGCATGTTTCTGATAATAGCAGCACTTGTGTTGATGGCTCTGGTTTTTGTTTTCGGCGTTGAGAAACGAAGCGAACAGTCGGGGACATTACTTGCGATAGGCTATACACAGGCATCGATACAAAGGTTGCTTTTAGCTGAAGGAGGGATACTTGCTGTTGTCGGAGCGATAGTTGGCGCGGCTGGGGGTATCGTATATACATTAGTAATGATTGTTGGTCTACACACAGTGTGGCGAGGAGCAATTGCAGGGACTACGATACACTTCGGTGTTCAGCCAGGGACGATTCTGATTGGAGGTGTCAGCGGAGTTGCGATGTCAGTGGCAGCTATATTTCTGAGCCTTCGCAGACATTTGAAACGACCTGCGAGGGAACTGCTTACAGGCGAAGTTCGATGGGGACTAAAGGCGGGAAAAGGTAAGAGGCGATATTACGGAGGTTTAATAACCTGTGGGCTTGCAGGATTATGCGCGGTGGCGATTATTGTTCTTGCGAAGAAAGTAGAAAGCACTGCTCTGGCTGCTGTGTTTTTTAGTGCTGGAGCATTGTTGTTAGTTGGCGAGCTTGGCTTTGCACATTCGCTTATGAAATTTGTTTCAAGCCGTTTGACAAGACCGGTTAGGTCAATTAGAGGGCTGGGCCTACGCAGTTGTGCGCGAAGAATTGGCAGGAGCCTGGCGGTAGTGGGATTACTCGCTGCCGGTAGTTTCATGGTGATATCAGTTAGTGCTAATGCTAAGGGTCCTTTGGCTGACGCATGGGAGAGAAATTCAGGGACGGGTGGGTTTGCCCTGTTTGCTGAATCGACGGTTGGCATTTTGAAGGATTTAAATAGCAGCGAGGGCCGGGCAACAGTTGGGCTGGATGATGAAAACTTGCAGGACATAAGTTTTGTGCCATTTCGGGTACGGCAAGGGGATGACGCGAGCTGCTTCAATCTTAATCGCGCACAAAAACCACAGTTGCTTGGAGTAGAGGCGATGCTTCTGAAGACCCGATCGGCTTTTAGTTTTGTTGAAGTGCTCGAACAAAGTGATGAGAGAACTGGATGGTCGTTGCTGGATAGTAAGTTAACGGATGGATCTGTGCCGGGGATCGCAGATTACCCAACTATTGTGTGGGCGCTGGGAAAAAGTGTGGGCGATGTGATTAAATACACCGATGAGCAGGGACGTAGTTTTCAGGTACGCCTGGTTGCAATGCTGTCAAGCTCAGTCTTGCAGGGGAATGTGATTATTAGTGAGCAAGAGTTTATCAGGCGTTTTCCCTCCGAACAGGGTTACAGAATTTTTCTTATTGACGCTGAAAGGCAACAGACAGAAAAGGTAGGTGAGATGCTTACCAAGGGACTAAGGGATTTTGGCTTTGAATCGACGCCAGCTATAGAACGATTAGCTGCATTTAACACGGTAGAGAATACGTACCTATCGATCTTTCAGTTGCTTGGGGGATTGGGGCTTGTGCTTGGTAGTATTGGTCTCGGCTTGGTCGTACTACTGAATACAATCGAGCGGCGAGGTGAGCTTGCAATGCTGCGAGCGGTGGGTTATACTAAAGCGAAGCTGAAGGAGATGATACTCTTCGAGTATGGAGGGCTTTTGCTCTTCGGATTGCTGTTTGGTGTGATAGCTTCATTGATTGCAGTTGGGCCTTTAGCGACTTCACCTGGGGCGGAGGTGCCTTACTTTTCGCTGGCGGTAATGGTCGTTGTAATAGCGGGCAGTGGTATAGGCTGGATATGGGCGGCGACGGTTTTTGCATTGCGAGGTAGCTTGCTCGATGCGATAAGAAACGAATAGCTGGGGCGGCGCTTGATAGATTTGAAATGAAGTGGAGTTATATTATCAGATTTGTGCCGGTATTTGTAGCTGTTCTGGGAGCGGCGCTATTGTATGAATGGGTTTGGAGCGGGCCAAGTATGGCGCTTGAGCTGCGGCTTCCAAAACGTGATAAACAAGAGCTAACACATCAAGCTGAGCTGGGGCCGGTTGAGTTGAAGGGTGAACTGTTGACGTTTGATGGTGTAGTGGCAGATTTGCCAGGGTCGTGGTCGAGATTTAGGGGCGATAGTTTTGATAACATCTCTAAGGAACAGGCTGATTTGAGCACGAGCTGGTCAGTAGGAGATCCGAAGGTTCTGTGGTCTATCGATGTGGGAGAAGGGTATGCCGGAGCGGTGGTTAAGAACGGGATGGTTTATATCTTAGACTATGATCGAGACCGCAGCAGAGATACAATTCGTTGTTTGTCGCTCGCTGATGGCAAGGATATCTGGCGGTATTCATATCCGGTCAAGATCAAGCGTAACCATGGCATGAGCAGGACGGTGCCGGCTGTTACCGATAAGTACGTAGTGACATTAGGTCCCAAATGTCACGTCACATGCCTTGATGCAATAAGCGGTGAGTTTCGCTGGATAATAGACCTGGTTCAGGAATACGGCACAAAGGTTCCACCCTGGTATGCGGGACAGTGTCCGCTGATTGAGGATGGTAAAGCCATAATTGCGCCGGGTGGCAAGGCGCTGATAATGGCTGTAGATTGCGAGACAGATGAAATTCTGTGGGAAAGTCCGAATCCGAAGGGTTGGAAGATGACGCATTCATCGATTATGCCAATGGAGTTTGGCGAAAACCGAATGTATGTTTATTGTGCCAGCGGCGGAGTTGTTGGCGTTTCAGCAGAGGATGGAGAGATCCTGTGGCAGACAAATGAGTGGAAGATTAGCATAGCGAATATTCCGAGCCCGCTCGTTATTGGAGAGGGTCGGATTTTCCTTTCCGGGGGATACAATTCGGGTAGTATGATGCTGCAACTTAAAGAAGAAAGTGGAGAGATTGTGCCGGAGATTTCCTTCAGGCTTGAGCCAGAAGTATTTGGAGCGCCACAGCATACGCCAATTCTGTATGAAAATTACATTTACGGCGTCAGGCCAGATGGGCAGTTGACGTGCCTTGGTCTGGATGGACAGGTTGTGTGGACAAGCAGCAGTTCGCACAAATTCGGACTTGGGCCTTACATGATTGCGAATGGTCTTATATATGTTATGAACGATTCAGGGGTATTAACGTTGGCTAAGGCCGATCCGTCGGGATATGTGCAGCTTGCTCAGGCGAAGATGCTGGAAGGGCCGGATTCCTGGGGGCCCATGGCCATGGCGGGTGGGAGACTGATTCTGCGTGACATGAATAGGATGATATGTTTGGATGTTACGGAGCCATAACTTAGCTTTATAAAATGGATACGATTTTATTGGAATAATGACGATGTGTATGTGAGCGAAAAACGAGAGCATTATGAGCGTTAGAAGCCAAAAAGTAAGAAAAACAGTTTTTATCGTTTTTGTCTGTATCTTGTTGGTTGTGGCGATCGCTGCTTTAGTAATGTTCGACACGACCGGCAGGAGCGGGAATAGGCTAAGCGATGAGTTCCAATACGATATTGAGGAACTTGCAAGTATAGATAAAGAGTTGATTTTGTATGAGAAGTTTGCGCAGCCTATCAAGACAGGACTTTCACAGTCACGCGCAATTGCAGCAGATGTTAGTGGAAAGATGTATGTAGCTGGCGATAGAGTGGTACGCGTATTCGATGAACATGGCAATAAAATTGCAGAGGCTGATGTAGTGGGTACGCCGGGTTGCCTGACAATTGATGCCGATGGTGACATCTATGTTGGTTTGAGGAATCATGTAGAAGTCTACGACGAGCAGTTGACGAGAAAGGCAAGCTGGCAGGAGCTTGGTGAGACGGCGGTTTTGACAAGCATTGACGTATACAAGAGTGATGTTTTTGTAGCGGATGCGGGAAATCGTGTTGTGTGGCGATATGATAAAACCGGGCAATTAGCAGGCGAGATCGGAAAAAAGGACGAAGATAGAAACATCCCTGGTTTCGTTGTTCCCAGCCCATATTTTGATCTTGCGGTGGCAAAGGATGGTCTGTTGCGGGTAGCGAATCCTGGTATGCATCTCATCGAAGCCTATACATTCGACGGCGACCTTGAACTCTGGTGGGGCGAGACATCGAACAGCATTGAGGGATTCTGTGGATGTTGCAATCCTGTTAATTTTGCTATCCTGGAAGACGGAAGTTTCGTCACGTGTGAGAAGGGTTTATTGCGAGTTAAGATTTACGATCCGGAAGGCAATTTCATATGTGTTGTAGCCGGGCCGGAACAGTTGCTTGGAGGTGGTGACGATGAACTTGAGAGGACCTTCGGGATTAGCGTGACACAAGGCTTCGATGTGGCAGTTGGCCGGCGCGGACACATCCTCGTGCTTGATACTATAAATAATGAAATTAAGATATTCAACAAGATTGAGGATAAACAATGAGCGAAGGTGTAGATAAGATTCAAAATCGCAGGAGAATGTTAGGAGGGGTGTTACGGTACGCAGCTTTGGGGGTGTCCGGCTTGCTTGGCGTGGGCATATACGGTAAGAGGAGGAAGTTACTGCGTGAGGGCAAATGTCTTAATGACGGCCTGTGCAAGAATTGTTCGGTGTTTGATGAGTGTGGACATCCGAGAGCACTTTCAGCGAAAAAGGTCTTAGGGAGGATGAGTAGTGGAAAAAAATAACCGCGGTGATGTCAGCAGGCGCAGCTTTTTAAGAGATGGTCTGTTTGGTGGCTCGCTAGCCGGATTAGGTGCTTTGGGCGGGTTAGTTTTTAACAAAACAAAGGCAGCTAACACCGTTTGGCAGATTGATCCCTATGTGTGCATCGCATGCGGAAATTGCGCTACTTATTGCGTTTTAGAGGAATCTGCGGTCAAGTGCGTGCACGCTTTTGCGATGTGTGGGTACTGCGACCTTTGCTCAGGATTTCTTGAGCCTGAGCCGAGAGAGCTTGATAGTGGCGCAGAGAATGAATTGTGTCCAGCAGGTGCAATACAACGCAGATTCGTTGAGGACCCCTATTACGAATACACGATTGATGAGAGTCTCTGTAACGGCTGTGGCAAGTGTGTTAAAGGTTGCAATGCGTTTGGCAACGGTTCACTTTTCTTGCAGGTTCGGCACGACCGCTGCCTTAATTGCAATGAATGTTCGATAGCAGCAGCATGTCCCTCCGGAGCCTTCAAGCGTGTTCCAGCAGATAAGCCATATATACTTAAGGAAGCTAAGCACGAGTGATGAGGCAACTGCGTTCCATCGTTATCCTCCTTGTGTTACCACTGATTGTGACTACGGATTCATTCGGGGCAGAGCGTTTTCCGCCACCGGATTTTGAGAGCGGTCATGAGCTGCCGGTTACGACGGTTCCTTCGCCACGGCAGAGTTTTTACGAATATATTGATCTTGGTGTTCTGGTTGCTGCGATCGGGGTGGCGTCATATTTAGCTTTGCGCAGGCGCAGCCGACGTGGATTATTTGTGTTGACGGTGTTCTCGCTTCTTTATTTTGGGTTTTGGCGGAAAGGCTGTATTTGTCCGATTGGTGCAATTCAAAATATCACGATGTCGATATTCGACAGCAGTTATGCAGCTCCGCTTTTTGTGTTAGGTTTTTTTCTCGTTCCTCTGGTATCAACGCTATTTTTCGGCAGGACATTCTGCGCGGCTGTGTGTCCATTAGGTGCGGTACAAGACCTTGTATTGGTTCGACCTGTGTCAGTTCCGGGATGGCTTGAGAAATCGCTGCGTCTTCTGGCTTATGTATATTTGGGGGCAGCGGTGCTATTTGCGGCAACAGGTAGCGCTTTTATCATCTGTCGGTATGATCCATTTGTGTCAATATTCCGGTTAAGCGGAAACCTGAGCGTCTTAATACTTGCGGGCTGTTTTCTTCTGGCAGGGATGTTTATTGGGCGGCCCTATTGTCGATTTCTATGCCCGTACGGTGTGATTCTGCGGCAGCTATCGCGGATCTCGCGCTTTAGAGTGACTATCACGCCGGATGACTGTATTCATTGCAGGTTGTGTGAAGATGCGTGTCCGTTCGGTGCGATTAAGAAGCCGACCGTTGAGTGGCCAGCGAAAAGTTATAGTAAAAATAAACGGCTTCTAGGGCTGCTCATAGTTGCGCTGCCGGTATTCGTACTGGCAGGTGGATGGCTTGGAGGTAGTGCTAAGCACATAGCAGCGAAGGTGAACTGGCGGGTGCGTCTCGCTGAGCGGATTTATCTGGAGGATAGGGGTCAAGTTGAAGGGACAACCGATGCGAGTGACGCCTTCAGAGCTACCGGAGAGGATGTCAATGAATTGTATAGCGAAGCATATGCTATAAGGCGAAAACTTGGGATAGGTGGATGGATTGTAGGTGGGTTTCTGGGTTTGGTAGCCGGGCTTAAGCTTGTCGGCCTTTCGATCAGAAAGAACAGAGTAGACTATGAAGCAGATGCTGGAGAGTGTCTGTCTTGCGGGCGATGCTTCTCGTACTGTCCAAGAGAGCACGCGCGATTGGAAAGAATGAGACAGGAAGCCAGCTAGTGACGTTATGAATACCGAACGCGGTGACAATTCAAAGAGCGGCAAATTGGCGGACATTTTGTATCGGGCAGCAATACAAACGGCTGTAGTCAGTGGCATTTTCTTGCTGATAATTGTCAGTCTTCTGCTATTAAATTTTTATAAAGGTATAATAATTGAGCCAAGGCTGGAAGAGCAATGGGAGCAACTCAAGACTGAGGTTAGGAATAAGCCGAAAGACGAGGAACTGCTGTCACGAGTTCGAGAGCTTGATCTGGAAATGAGGACTAATCGAGTCAGGCAAGATGATTCTTCTCGGCGTGGCGGTTACCTTCTGCTTGGAGGATTGGCTGTTTTTCTGGTTAGTCTGAAAGGCTCAGTCCAATTAAGGAAGAAGCTTCCCAGACCAGAGAAACAAGTGGACGTTCGCGGACTACAGGTTCGTGAATTGATTTGGGGGCGTCGGGCTGCGACGGTTGTTCTGATTGTGCTGGGCTCATGGCTGCTCATTGTGGCCTTTTTGCCAGCATTGGATTTTGGCCGGACCATTTTTGTTGTTGCTTTATATCCTTCGATGGATGAGATTGCACGAAACTGGCCGAGATTTCGCGGGCCAGAGGGGGCAGGTATCAGCGCTTATAACAATGTGCCAACAGAGTGGGACGGAAAGACAGGCAAAAATATTTTATGGAAGAGCAAAGTACCATTGCCGGGACATAGTTCGCCAGTGGTGTGGGGAGATCGCGTTTATGTTTCCGGAGCAAACGAAGAAAGCCAACAGATATTCTGTTTCGATGTTTTCTCCGGGGCACTTTTATGGGATGGTTCGTTAGTGAATCCTGGTGCCGTTAGCGGTGAGCCGCTGGAATTAAACGAAGATACGGCGGGCTATGCAGCGCCGACACCAGTGACAGACGGACGAAGGGTGTGTACAATTTTTCCGACCGGTGATATAGGATGCTTTGATTTCAATGGCAGGCTGTTATGGTCACGAAATTTTGGTCTTCCAGATAGCATATATGGATACGCGTCTTCACTTGAGATGTATCAAGATATGATTCTGATACAGTATGACCAGGGTTACGCCGAGGATGAAAAAAGTAAGGTGATAGCACTGGACTTTCAGACTGGGCGGACTGTCTGGGAAACGAAAAGGTCTGTTTCGAGCTCGTGGACGTCGCCGATAGTTGTGCAGATCGATAATGAATTTCAATATATAACTTGCAGCAATCCATTTGTGATTGGATACGATCCGAAAAGCGGGGAAGAAATATGGCGCGTGGAGTGCCTCGGTCCCGATCTTGCACCTTCAGCAATTTATGCGAATGGTCTCGTATTTGCTATAGAGCCGTTTACAGCGCTATATGCGATTAGAACAAAAGTTAAAGGCGACTTTCGTGTAGCTGAAATTGTCTGGATGGGCGAGGATGGTATTCCGGATATTACAAGTCCCCTAAGTAATGGGCAGCTTCTGCTTCTTCTGACAACGTATGGGACATTGACTTGCTACGATATCACAGATGAAGCTTCTGATAAGGACAGGGTAAACAACCAGGAGAGGATTAGGCCGAAGCTATGGGAGCAAGAGCTTGATATGGAATTCAATGCGTCGGCGAGTTTGGTGGGTGACAAACTGTATTTGCTGAGTACGAAAGGTGTAATGATTATTGCCCAAGCGGGACACAGCTACAAAGAAATTGGCAGGTGTGAGCTGGGCGAGGAATGTTACGCATCGCCGGCGTTCGCGGATGGCCGGATATACATTCGAGGTGTCGAGAACCTTTATTGCATTGGCAACAAAGACTGATGGATGAAATGGATTTGACATTTGTAGAAGAAGCTATCGAAAGGATAGGCACCGGTAAAGAAAAAGTGCTTGAGGTACTGCAAGAATTGCAAAGACACTACGGGTACCTCCCTGAGGAAGCTCTTGAGCGAGTGTGTGAGTTGACGGAGATTACGCCCGCATCGATTGCCGGCGTTTCAACTTTCTATAGCCAGTTTAGACATCGCCCGGCTGGTCGTCATACAATCCGAGTGTGCATTGGGACAGCGTGCCATGTCAAGGGTGGCGGACAGATTTATGATTCTTTTAAGCGGCATCTCGATATCCCAGATGAAGAAGATACGGACCCGGAAAAGATGTTTACTGTTGAAAAAGTGGCCTGTTTGGGATGCTGTATGCTTGCTCCGGCAATACAAATTGATGATATTACATACGGGCACCTGAGAAGTGAGCAGGTTCCAGTGGTGCTGCGGGATTTTCTCGAACAGCAAAAAACTCAAGCTCAACAAGTTGGCAAACAAAACTATGCAGGAAATGAAAAGGAACTTGGTGAGATCCGTATATGCCTTGATTCAAGTTGTGTCGCAAGCGGTAGCGCCAGAGTATATAAGGCGTTAAGAAAGTCTGTTGAAGAGACAGGCGCTCACGCCATAGTCAAAAATGTGGGCTGTTCGGGTATGTCATTTTTGGCACCACTTGTAGAAGTGGTTTTAGCTGACGGGGCTTCATTTCGCTATGCAAGGATTCAACCCGCTGATGCCAGAGCTATTGTGCTAAGGCACTTTAAGCCGAGAAAAATTGGGCGAAAAATCGCCTGCACCATTTCCACAATGCTTGATAAAGTACTTACAGACAAAGCTCGGCCACCTGTAATACGCTATTCGATAGACGTCAGAGATAAACCAGTGGCGGGTTTTTTGGATAAACAGGTACATATTGCTACTGAGCACAGTGGACACATCGATCCGACAAACATTGACGAATACATGGCAAAGAATGGCTTCGGTGCGCTTAAGAGGTGCTTGACGGAGCTGAGCCGAGAAGAAATCATTGCTGAAATCGAGCGCAGCGGCCTTAGAGGAAAAGGAGGGGCAGGATATCCGACATACCTTAAATGGTCTGCTGTGGGTAAACATAATTCGGAAAAGAAATACATAGTTTGTAATGGGGATGAAGGTGATCCAGGGGCGTTCATGGACCGGATGCTGATGGAATCATATCCGCACCGGATTATCGAGGGGATGATAATCGCAGCGTATACGGTCGGGGCCGATGAGGGATACTTCTATATACGGTCGGAATATCCGCTTGCGATAAGACGTGTGAGTGAGGCTCTTGAAACGTGCAGGCAAAAGGGACTACTTGGAGAAAGTATCCTTGAGAGCGGTTTTTCACTGGAGCTAAGAATCACGCAGGGAGCTGGAGCATTTGTTTGCGGTGAGGAGACGGCGCTTTTAGCAAGCATTGAGGGCAGACGAGGTATGCCGCGGCTGCGACCCCCCTACCCTGCTGAAAATGGACTGTGGGGCAAGCCCACACTTGTGAATAATGTTGAGACGTTGGCGACGGTTCCATGGATTATAAGGAATGGTGGCGAATCGCTTGCAAAGATGGGGACATCGACAAGCAAAGGGACAAAGGTATTTGCACTTGCGGGAAAAATTGCCAAAGGCGGGCTTATCGAGGTGCCAATGGGTATTACTATAAGGCAAATCGTTGAAGATATAGGCGGAGGTATCGCGGGAGGATTAAAATTCAAGGCGGTACAAGTAGGTGGGCCTTCGGGTGGCTGTGTACCGGCAAGACTCGCGGATATTTGCGTTGACTATGAAGCACTGACTGAGGTCGGGGCGATGATGGGTTCAGGAGGGCTTGTGGTGCTCGATGAATCGGACTGCATGGTCGATATAGCCAGGTACTTTCTGGAGTTTACACAAAGTCAGTCTTGCGGTAAGTGCACGTTCTGCAGGATAGGCACGCGGCGTATGCTCGATGTACTGGAAAGGCTGTGCGGTGGTGAAGGCAAAGCTGGTGACATTGAAGAATTAGAGCACCTGGCCGAGATGGTCAAAAAGTCGAGTCTTTGCGGGCTGGGCCAGTCTGCTCCAAATCCCGTGCTGTCAACAATAAAATATTTCAGAGACGAATATGAAGCGCACATTGAAAAGCAGTGTCCAGCCGGCAGGTGTAAGGCTCTGATTACATATTCGGTGACCGATGATTGTATCGGCTGTACAATTTGTGCGCAGAACTGCCCGGCAGAAGCTATTGAGATGAAGCCATACGAAAAGCATGAAATCGATGCCGAAAAGTGTATTCGGTGTGATACATGCAGACGATTATGTCCGGCTGATGCGATTAGGATACAGTGACTAAGCCAAAGGCTTATAAAGATGCCGAAGCTGACTATTGATGACAAAGAAGTAGATATTTATGCAGGGGCGACGATACTTGACGCTGCGCGAAAGCTGGGGATAGAAGTTCCGACTATGTGCTTTCGACAGGGCTATCGAGCTTCAACAAGTTGTATGTTATGTGCAGTGAAAGTTGAGGGCTTGAATCGACTTGTTCCAGCCTGTGGTGCTATTGCGCAGGAAGGAATGAAAGTTGACACGGCGTGTGAAGAAGTTCGGCTGGCAAGGATTGGAGCATTAGAGCTGCTGTTGAGTGATCATTTGGGCGATTGTATGGGGCCCTGCCAGGTTGTGTGTCCTTGCCGTATGAATATTCCTTTGATGATTCGGCAGATTCGTCAGGGAGAGCTTGAAAGCGCCATTGCGACAATAAAAAAAGACATCGCGTTGCCGGCGGTGCTTGGCAGGATATGCCCGAAGCCATGCGAAAAAGTGTGTCGAAGAGGAGAAATAGATGATGCCATTTCGATTTGCCTTTTGAAAAGATTTGTAGCGGATGTTGATTTGCAATCCTCAACGCCCTACCAGCCGAAATGTATGCCAGTTAACGGAAAGAAGATCGCTATCGGAGGTGGTGGGCCGAGTGGTCTGTCGGCGGCATATTTTCTGCTACAAAAAGGTTACGAATGTACAGTTTTCGACCAGAACAATAGGCTTGGCGGTATGCTGTGGACGGAGCAATTAAGAGAAAGACTTCCTGCGGAAGTTGTGGAGAAGGAAGTAGCTTTGATTGAAAAACTCGGCATGAGATTTGAGAGCAGAAAGAAAATTGGTTCGGCGGTTTCGATAGCTGAGCTGAGAGAAGATTTTGATGCGGTTTATATCGGCATAGGCGAGCTTAAAGAAGGTGATGAGAAACGGTTAGGCGTCAAGACAGCTTCGGGGTGCATAGTTGTAGATAGACAAAGTTACAAGACAAGTTTGGAAGGTGTTTTCGCCGGTGGCGATGCGGTTCGCAAGAAAAGGCTAACGGTTCGGGCGGTTGCGGATGGAAAGGAGGCTGCGGTTTGTATTGATCAATACCTGTCGGGTAAAAAGTTGAAAAGGACGGTGAAAGAATTCAACACCCGGATTGGAAAAATAACCGAACACGAAAAGGAAGCCTTCTTAGCGGGAGCTGACAGACGAGGCAGAGTAAAACCTTCCAATGAGCAGGCTGGCTACAACGAGCAGGAAGCAATGGGTGAGGCTGGCAGATGTTTGCATTGTGACTGCCGAAAGGCAGATAACTGTAAGTTGCGCCAATATGCCCAGCAATATGGGGCACGGCCGGCGCGTTATAAGGGCCAGCGGCGTCCATTCGTGCAGCAGGTGAATCACCCGGAGATTATCTATGAGCCGGGCAAGTGCATAGACTGTGGCCTTTGCATTGAAATTGCATCCGAGGAGGGAGAGAAATTTGGCTTGACCTTTATTGGCAGGGGCTTTGACGTGCAGGTGGCAGTGCCACTTGGCCGCTCGATGGCTGAAGCACTTGAGCGGGCTGGGCGAAAGTGCGTAGAGGCATGTCCAACGGGTGCGTTGGCATTTAAAGATAGCAAACGGCGGACAAATCCGCCTTAGGCGGACAAACAACGGATGATAATGTTACGGCTCATCGGCAGCGGTCTTCCCGGCGTCTGCTGGAGCCTGATGTTAGAGTATTAAATATCATCTTCTATGTTTGTCACCCATTCCTGGACGAGCATTGGATATTTTTCAAGGAATTCTGGAACTGGTAAATGTTCATTTGTTAGTATTGACAAGATAAATGAAAGTGTTCTATCAGCTTTAGCTAAGTCATCTATAAGGATCCGAAGTCGCTCGATTAATTCTGGGTCATTATCGATCATTCGATCTAGACCTAGTGTTATATCATGGGCAATCTCATTTCGGGCCAACCTTGCTTTATCAAGAAGTGTCCTGAATTGATCCTCTCCCGCAGCAATTGAGGTGATATGCTTAGCTAATCTCTGGTTATAAAAACGTGTGACAAAACGCTGAACATCTTCTTCGGACTCAAGAACATTGCGATTTTCCTTTACGCCTAGCATAGTATTAAGCACTCTACACAATGACTCAAAACGGGTTGCAATAGTAAGTGCTCTGCCAATGGCTGAATAATGTGCGTCACCGCACATAGTACGCTCAAAATCGTCCATGAATATTTCAGGTTTCATTATTCTATAACATAATAATCAACACAATACCTATAGCACAAGTAATTAGGGCAAGATTTAGCCCATCGATTAATAAGCCTCAGGCTTATTAAAACATGGGCGGGCATCCATTCTCCGTAGCTTGGTTACTGCGAAGGATGAAAGCCCCACACTACTAAGCTTTCATGCTCCATCGATCGCCAAAAAATCTGCTTCTGCTGCCCCAGCGCGCACTTTCTTTGCCTTCTGATAGTCATCTGAGTAGTACCACGCCTTGGCCTGTTCCAGCGATGAAAATTCTAAAATAACAACTCTTCGCGTCTCGTTAGGACCTTCGAGTTGCAGTGTTTCTCCTGCTCTGGCAATAAACTGACCGCCAAATTTGGCGATTGTCGCTGGGGTTAATTCGAGGTACTCCTTGTAACGGTGCCGGTCAGTGACCTCGACTCGAGCAATCACATATGCTGCCATCTAATATCCCTTCCATGAAGATATTGTCAGCTAACATAATAATACCTTTGACAGTCCTTTACGACACGATTCAGCCCGTGAAATAGGCAAAACCACCTACTATGATATAAGAGAAGTAATATCCCACGTGGTAAACATCTCACGGGTTGAGCACTGATTTGATCCGCCGCAGGCGGATAAATCCGCCTCAAGTGGACTTGTCCGCCTATGGGCGATCTCGCTTCAAGCCCAGCAATAAGCTCAAATCTAAATAATTAGCCCTAAATATCATCTAAGAATTTCATCT
>CAYSPM010000072.1:0-13566 GCA_964432925.1 uncultured Pirellulales bacterium
TGAATATAAAGCGCAGCCAGATAAGCCAGATGGCCCGGCACCTCGACGATATCGACTTCAAAAAGGCAGCAAAATACGAAAAGAAATTTCGTCATGATGTCATGGCTCACATCCACACCTTCGCAGACGCTGCACCTAAAGCTGGACCGATTATCCACCTCGGCGCGACCAGTTGCTTCGTAGGCGATAACGCGGACTTGATAATTGTTCGGGAAGCACTGGAACTTACCGCAGCTAAACTGGCGACGGTGATAGACCTTCTGGGCGAGTTTGCCAAACAGTATCGAGCGCTGCCAACGCTGGGCTTTACTCATTATCAACCAGCACAACTTACCACCGTCGGCAAGAGGGCTACGCTTTGGTGCTATGAGTTCGTGATGGATTTGCAGGAAATCGAGCATAGGCTCCAGACGCTGCCCTTTCGAGGCGTAAAGGGCGTGACGGGAACGCAGGCATCGTATCTTGAATTATTCGATGGCAACCGTAGCAAGGTCAAGCAGCTTGATAAAATGGTAGCTGCCGCGTTCGGCTTCGAAAAGATATGCGCCGTTACCGGCCAGACCTATCAGCGCAAAATCGATACGATGGTTATCAACGCACTGGCGTTGATCGCGCAGTCGGCACATAAAATGTGCAATGACCTGCGGCTGCTCGCTAATCTGAAAGAGGTTGAAGAGCCGTTTGAAAAAAGCCAGGTTGGCTCATCGACGATGGCTTACAAAAGAAATCCGATGCGCTGCGAAAGAGCCACGGCGCTTAGCAGGTTTGTTCTGAGTCTTGCTTCGAGCCCACAGATGACAGCCTCGGAACAGTGGTTTGAAAGAACACTTGATGATTCGGCCAACAGACGGGTAGTCATTCCCGAAGCATTTCTGGCGGTTGATGGAATTCTGCAAATACTCATCAATGTTGTAGACGGACTTGTAGTCTATCCGAAGGTGATAGAGGCACGCGTGGCGGCGGAGCTGCCTTTTATGGCAACAGAAAATATTATGATGGCAGGAGTAAAAGCAGGCGGTAATAGACAGGAATTGCACGAGAAGGTACGATTGCACTCCCAAGCTGCGGCGGCACAGGTCAAACAATTCGGCAGGGCGAACGATTTGATCGGCAGACTTAAGGCCGATATCTCTTTTGCCAAGGTCAATCTCGATAAGCTGCTGGAGCCAAAAGCGTACATCGGCAGAGCGCCACAACAGGTAGATGAGTTCGTTAGAAATGTCGTGACCCCGATTCGCAGGCGATACAGCAAACAGATCAGCAGAAAAGTCAACTTGCAAGTCTAAAACACTGTCGCATAGACTCGCAGAACGCCGTATTTCTTGGCTGGCTTATCTCTTTTCAATTAAAAATAGAAACTCACGATGTGGCTGATCCGAACTGCGTATCCATTCGTTCGTCCACTTCATTTCGGCCATTATGTTCTTCTTATAATCCAATTCCAGAAGGTCTAAAATTGTCCCGCACTCGGACAGAACTTCATTTAATTCGTGAGCGGTTGCCCTTCCTCCGGAACTATAAGACAACAGAATCCATTGTGCGTTTGTGCTTTTGATTAAACGCTCGATAGCTTCCATGACAATGAACCTGCCGTTGTTGTTCCTTCGGAATTCTTCAAAAATAGAACCCGCTACTACGTCTGACGTGTCTTCGCGCCTTTTGGCTTTACCAAACAGTTTTGGCTTGTCGTTAAGACATATCGTTGTCCATAGATGATAATATGACGCATACCTAACCCGTGAAGGCGGCATCTTTTCATTATTGGAGCCGTAAGGTGGGTCGAAGTATGCAAGATCTGCGGAAATATCTTTCACCAGGTTAAAAATATCCTGCCGGAAGACTTTTTGCTCTTTTTCAGTCACAAATACATTGGGCACTTTGAGATGAAGCTCTTTATAAGATCGTGGCGACCAACCCTTCAGATATGATACAAAGTGTCCAAGTGTGCTATCGACTTCATCAAGAGCAAGAATTAAGCTGGTAAGAGCTACGGCCTTATCGACAGTTGGCAGCGACAGTCGATCAATCTCATCTCTAATCGCATCGAGCTTTCTTGTATTGTGAACCTGCCAAGGTTTTTTTCGCCCATCTGCCTGAATAGCACAGCCTCCATTTGGTAGCCCCCCATAATGTTCTGTAAACCAGCCATCGGTCGGTTTGACGGCATTAAGGTGTTCAATAAGCTCTCGATACTCAGCTCGCTTCTTTTTGTTCAACAGATAACAGGTGCCGAATACTTCGGACCAGACGGCAATATCATTGGATAGAACCTGATAGCCACTTTTTGCAAGGGCCTGAGAAACGCGTGTTGTCCCAGAAAACCCGTCCAGGATTGTTTTGGCATCCACCTTTTTTATCAGACTAAGTATGTAGCCAATGAGCTTCAGTTTTGATCCCGCATACTTTACGCCTTCTGTGGGAGGAGAATCAGTAACAATTTCGTCAAATAGTCCTGTTCCTGAAGCTACTCTTGGAATTCTGCACGCACTGTTCATCGCATGTTCATAATCGAAAAAGAGAATTTTGCTGAACTCTGAAAATAATGTATCGTTGCCAGGTTAGGATTCAAAGAAAAAAACGGAGGTTTCACCGAGATTCAAATTTGCTTTGAAAATTGGCTTACACAATGTTAAGCTGGTTTGTAGAAATTCTAGTTGCATACGTTATTTTTAGAGAATAAAGATGAATCGAGATGAACTAATCAAACGCATAAAGGAAACGGCTTACCTGGAAGGCGACTTTGTTCTTCGCAGCGGTAAACGAAGTAAATACTACCTGGATAAATATCTTTTTGAGACCTGTCCGGATATCCTCAAGGCGCTTGGTCAAGAGTTCGCCAAGCACGTCACCGACGATGTCACTTTGATAGCCGGCGCTGAGCTGGGTGGTGTGGCACTGGCAGCGGCGACAGCCATGGAGACAGGTAAGAGCTGGATAATTGTTCGCAACAGCAAAAAGGGCTACGGAACCGGAAAACTTATTGAAGGTGTTCTAAAATCAGACGATGTGGTTTTACTGGTAGAGGACATTGCCACTACAGGCGGACAGGTCCTCGAAGCTGCGAAGGTTATTACCGAAGCCGGTGCGACGGTTGAAAGAATCGTTTGTGTTATCGACCGCAAGCAGGGAGCGCAGGAGAATGTCGACAAGGCTGGCTATGAATTTGAGTCCATCCTTACAAAAGAAGACCTTGGCATAAAGGACTAACGCGGGAGTTTGCTATTTTATAAACTTGTCTGTCCGGGAAGGCAGAATATAATAATCATTGGGTATTGTTGAAGCGTTAAACGATTATTATGAGGCGCAATTGTATAGACAATATCAACCGGAATTCGCAACCCTTGGCAGAAGTATTTGGCTTTCCTGTTTCAGATGTATCAAAGGCAACCTTGCGGCACAGGAAAAACAAACTTTGCCCATTTAACAATCGTGTACCGTCCTGCACAAAAGACAAGGCAAAAGAACCGCTTGGAGTATGCAGTATTTTTCATGCTGAGAAGCCTGTAATAACTTGTCCTGTGCGATTTCGCGAAAACTGGACAATTGCTGAAGATGCATCCGACTTCTTTTTTGAAGGTAATAATGCTTGGACTTCTATATTGGAGGTAAACTTAAATGACGTTAATGGAAAAACTGCGGGACACATCGACATTGTTTTGGTTGAGTATGATAACAATGGGAAAATAGTTGACTTTGGAGCTCTTGAAGTTCAAGCAGTGTATATCTCTGGAAATATTCGTTCTCCTTTTGAGAGTTATATCTCAAATCAAAAGGCTAATCGATATGCAGGGTGGAAGGGCAAGCCTAATTATCCAAAACCAGATTACCTTTCCTCATCAAGAAAACGGCTAATACCACAAATACTCTATAAGGGTGGGATTTTGAAAGCATGGGGTAAACAGCAAGCTGTAGCATTGCAGAAGTCGTTTTTCGAGACTTTGCCAGAGATGCCGAAATCCAAACCAAAAGCAGCAGATATCGCCTGGATGTTATACGACCTTAAGGAAAATACTGAGCGGAACCGATTTGTTCTTACTCGCGAAGATATAGTTTATACACAATTTGAACCGGCACTTGAGCGAATTGTTAAGCCTGAACCCGGGGATATCAGCGAGTTTGTTAGTATCTTGCAAACAAAGCTGGATGAACATTTGGAAGAAAATCCGCCTGATGCGCCAACTTTGACAGATGAAGTTTTAAGCTAAAAAATAAGTAATGTTATGCAGTTAGAACTTTTCAAAACAAAAACTTTTAAAAATCCGATTAATGTTGCTACAGTGCCTATGCGAAGTCCGTTTAGGTATCCTGGAGGTAAGACGTGGTTTGTTCCTTATGCAAGAGAATGGCTTAAGCAGTACAATAGAACAATATCTTTAATTGAACCTTTTGCAGGTGGAGGGATAATTGGACTGACCGCTGCATTTGAGAATCTCGTTGCCGATGTAACGTTTGTGGAGAAAGATGAAGATATTGCATCGGTATGGCGTACTATGCTAAGTTCGCAGGCTAACTGGCTTGCGGAACAAGTTATAAATTTTGATGTGACTCCTGAAAATGTAGAAGAAGTATTAAGTCACAGCCCAAAATCTGTCAGAGAGAGGGCTTTTTGTACAATTCTTCGTAACAGGCTTCAGCATGGCGGTATTTTGGCTCCCGGCGCCGGTTTGGTAAAGAATGGAGAAAACGGAAAAGGCATGAAATCTCGATGGTATCCTGAAACTATATGCAAAAGAATCCTGAGAATAGCCAAGATAAGGAACAAAATAAAATTCATTCAGGGTGATGGGCTTAATGTCATAAGGGAAGAAAGCGATTCATTGAATGTGGTTTTCTTCATTGACCCGCCATATACTAAAGCTGGTAGGAGGTTATATCTTCACCACCAAATAGACCATGAAAACCTATTTGCTGTCACATCTAAGGTGCAAGGTGATGTTCTTATGACTTATGATGATGCCCCTGAAATACAAAGTCTTGCTTCTTCGTGTGGTTTTGAAAGCGAAAGAATTCCAATGAAAACGACACATCATCTACAAAAGTACGAATTAGTTATTGGCCGAGATCTTAGCTGGTTACGCACTCTTCTTGTATGATGTTTATCATTTCGATTATTTTATAAGCAGCCACAGTTTTGTTAGCAGGAGAAAACTGTATCCAACTCTTGGCAGGTACTTTGATTTGGATAGCTGTCTCATCGGAGCCGATGGATTTGGGTGTGTTGGCGATTATTATATCAAGGTTTTTTTCTTTCAGCTTTTTCGCTGCGTTTTTGCGTAAGTTCTTATCTTCCAGAGCAAAGCCAACAATGATTTGATCCTTCTGTCTTCTGTCTCCTGTCTTCTGTCTTCTTACTTTCTTATGTTTACCTGCCCATTTGAGGATGTCAGTAGTGGGTTTTAACCTAATAGTCAGGGACTTGTTCTGTCTTTTGATTTTTGATTTAGACGGTCGCACGGGAGTATAATCGGCCACGGCCGCTGCCATTATCAAACAGTCACATTTTGGGAAGAACTCCTTAACGGCGTTAAACATATCCTGCGCACTTTCGACGCCTACGAAGTCCATTCCCACAGGCGGCTGTAAATCAGATGCGCTGATAAGCGTCACTTTATGTCCTGCATCGAACGCCGCCTTCGCAAGAGCATAGCCCATCTTGCCGCTGCTTGCGTTGGAAATATAACGCACAGGGTCGATGTATTCCCGTGTGCCTCCTGCTGTGATTAAGAATCGCATATCGTATCTCGTGAAGCGTATCTCGCAGTTTGCCTTGACGTTTCATTGCTTAGGGGTGATGCTTGTCGATTTTTGAGGCGAGTTTTTCAACTGCTTTTAATATGTCCTGGGGTTCAGCCATTCTGCCGATAGCCTCCGTGCCGCAGGCGAGTCGGCCTTTGACAGGGCCTATCAACTGAAAACCCATCTGCTTTAGTGTCTCTACATTGCGCTGAACGGCTGGGTTCTCCCACATATTGTTGTTCATCGCAGGAGCAAAAAGCGCTGGCTTTTGCCAACACGCGCAAACAGTGGTGCTGAGCAGGTCATCACAAATACCGTTAGCAACCTTGCCGATTATGTCTGCCGTAGCCGGTGCCACCACCACAATTTCAGCCCAATCGAGCAAGGCAATATGAGGAGTGTTACCGAACTGCTCAGGACTGCTCCATAAGCTGGTAAAGACATCCGAGCCGGTAACGGCTTCGAAACTCTTTTGACCAATCAGCTCGCAGGCGTTCTCAGTCATTACCGTCTTTACGCTGGCCCCTGCAGCAGACAACTTACTGGCCAAATCCACCGCTTTATATGCAGCTATCCCGCCGGTTACACCAAGTAAAATGTTTAGGTTCTCGAGCATCTGATGCTCCGCCACCAGTACGTGAGGTTACATTTGATAATATTTTTAGTCTTTGCCCTCAGGCTTGTCTGTTTTCTTTGAGTCTGTACCTTGGGCTTTATTGTTGGGCGACAATCCCTCGATAGTGATCTTGTCCTGCAGAATTTCTTGGACGACAATCTCGAGCATGGTTTTGCCCTCGGTATTCTCAATCAGAGGCCGGGAGCCCTGTAATAGCTCCGCCAATCGCTTCTGAACAAGCGCAGCCAATTTGAATTTTCCGCCAACTTTGTTGATTATTTTTTCGCTCTTAAGCTCTTCTAACATATTATCTTTCTCCAACGTTTGCCGCGGAACTATCTTGCGACTCGCCGCCGTTTACATTTCCTCGGATAACCTCCACAACCTCTTTGACAGCCTGCTGCAAGTCCTCATTTATGACCATGTGGTTGTAATATTGCCAGGCTGCTGCAATTTCACTGCTTGCTCCATTCAATCGCTCTTCTGCTACTTGGGGATTCTCTCTACCCCTTTGGTCCATGCGTTCGGCCAGGGTCTTCGCCCTTGGCGGCAGAATAAAAATCATTGTGGCGTCCGGATAAACCTCCTTTGCCTGCTTGGCACCCTGGACATCAATCTCCAGGATGACGGTTTTACCGGCCTGCAGCGACTCTTCGACTTTGTCCTTGGGCGACCCATACCAGTGGCCGAACACCTTAGCATGTTCCAACAGCAGGTTTTTGTCTACTCGCTCCTGGAACTGCTGTTTTGAAAGGAACCGATAATCGTGGCCGTTCGTTTCGCTCGGGCCCGGTGGTCGAGTAGTAACAGAGATGCTAAGATAGACGTCGGGCAGTTGCTTGACCACCTCTCGACAGATCGTACTTTTCCCGACTCCCGATGGGCCGCTTACTATTACGACTCTTCCTTTGTTTTCTTTCGCTTTAGCCATAGTCAATGAGTGGATGGGTAAATGCGTGAATGAGTTAACGAGTTACCTGCTGCCTCGTCTTGCCCGCCGCCCCGACTCGCGTCGAGAGACGCGGGGGCAGGCGACGAGAGACGCAGAGGCAAGTCGGGCAGCAGCTTCGTCTCATCAACTGACATACTCATTTACAAACGCGGTCCCAATTATTCCACATTCTGAATCTGTTCTTTGATCCGGTCGGTCCGGCACTTGATATCCACTACCTGCTGGATGATATCTGTATCTGAGGCTTTGCTGGCGATTGTATTGGCCTCTCTGAGAATCTCCTGCGCGATAAAATCCAACCTGCGGCCGACCTGACCATGCTCTTGAAAAGTCTGGGCGAACTGCTGCAAGTGTGAGTCCAAACGGGCGACCTCCTCTGATATATCCGACCTGTCAGCTAAAACCGCTACTTCCCTTGCAAGTGTCGGTTCATCCAATTGCAGTTTGACCTCGGCTAAAAGCTCGTTGACCCTTTTTCTGAGCTTTTCTGCGTATTCTCGCATCACGATGGAGGTGCGAGCCCCTATACGATCGAGGTCCTGGCTTATTGCCTTGCAGTTACACTCCAAATCAGCCGCTAAAAAATTTCCTTCAGCGGCTCGCATTTGTTTGACCTTTTCTATCGCCTGCTGAGTGATATCCAATACTATGGTTCTGATTTGCTCAGCCGCTTCGGTATCTGGAGATGCTGGCCTAATAATGCCAGGCAAGCCCAATAAACTGCCAATATCAATTGTCCCTTTGATATCCGACGCAGACTCGAGTTGGTTGAGTTTTTCCATAACAGCTTGTAAGGCTGTTTCGTCTATTTCAAAAAACGCTTTTGCGGAGACGTTCTTGAGGCGAAGCGTATAGTTCACCGTCCCGCGAGCTAGGCTGTTGCGGAGCAGTTTTTCGATATCTTTCTCTAAAAACGCGACCACTTCGGGCAGCTTCAGAACCGTCTTGAGGTAACGATTGTTCACCGTCTTGATCTCAACGGCATAAGATACACCGTCCAGATCGGCCTGCGCTTCACCATAGCCAGTCATACTATTTATCATAGCGCTTACATTTCCAACTGAAATTGAGTCGGTTCTGCTGTGATAAGCCTCAGGCTTATAAATTTGAATAGTTTACACCTCCAGAGGCGAAAGTATCCAGTTATTGATAAGCCTAAGATTTATTAATAATCTTCAGGCTTATTAACCGCCGGGCACATCCACATCTGCACCGGCATTAGCGTCTTCGGATGCAGCCTCATCATAGTCAAGCTCAGCCGGTGATTCTACATCTACAGGCTGTTGTTGTCTGACAGGCTCGGTTGCACCGTACTCAGTGACAGTGGGCCTGTAAAACTTAGCCATCAATACCGCAAGGCTTAAAAAGACAGCAACCAAGACTATTGTAACCCACGTAAGAAAATCACCTGTTTTTGAGCCTAAAAGACCACTGGCCATACCTCCTCCAAATGCTCCGCTCAAACCGCCGCCTCTTCCCTTCTGAATCAGAATAATCAGAATCAGCGATACTGAGCATAAAATGAAGAGGACGGCAGCGATCTTCATGATAAAACCCACTGCCAATATTGGTAACAACATCATACTCATGCCCCAAGATTAACCTTTAGATTAAAAGTAACAAATAAGAACCAAAACGTATGCTGTAACCGGTTTTATTCTGTCTGTCATGTTTGATTGTTTTTTCAAGTCATACGCTTAAACCGCTGAGCGCACTATCGCGAGAAAATCGTCGGCTTTCAAGCTTGCTCCACCAACCAGCAGACCATCGACGTCTGATTGACTCATAAGTTCGGCGGAATTATTCGGCTTTACCGAACCGCCGTATAGAATGCGAATCTCCTCGGCTAATTCTGCATCATACATCTGGTCCAACAAGTCCCGGATAAAGCCGTGTACTTCCTGGGCCTGCTGAGATGTTGCGGTCCGGCCTGTCCCAATAGCCCATACAGGCTCATAAGCTATCGTCACAGCAGAGACCTTCTCAGCACTCAAACCAGCAAGCCCTTCCTTAAGATGGCGACTCACAACAATTTCCGTTTGTGATGCATCTCGTTCGGCGAGCAGCTCACCAACACATAATATCGGTAAAAGGCCACCACCAAGTGCAGCGATTACCTTGCGATTTACCAGTTCGTCGGTCTCGCCAATAACGTGCCGGCGTTCCGAGTGACCACATAAGACGTACGTACAGCCTACGTCCTTGAGCATAGCAGGGCTTACCTCTCCGGTAAAAGCGCCTTTTGACTCATAGTATACATCCTGAGCGCCGACGGCAACGTGCGAAGCGCTCACAGCCTTTGCTACGGTCTGTAGATAAACGAATGGCGGACAAACTGCCACAGTAACGCTGTCACCCGCCAATTCGCAAGACCCAGAGACAATAAGCTCAGCGAGCTGAACGCTCGTGTGACTATCAGTGTTCATCTTCCAGTTGCCAGCCACAAATGGCTTTCTCATAGTACGTTCCTCAGTATAGTTCGTTGTTAATCGATGAGCCTATAAATGCCAATCAAGTTAAAGTAGCTCCATTGCTCGAGGGAAACTGCCCAGTATCGAAAGCTGCAAACAGTGCTTGCGAGCTTCTTCCAGGCCCTTCTGGACGTGCTCGTCTTGCCTATGCCCGACAAAATCCACAAAGAAATAGTATTCCCATTGCCTTTTTCTGCTCGGCCTGGACTCTATATTTGTCAAGTTGATGTTGTAGCGCTTGAAAACTTCAAGCACATCAGCCAATGCACCAGCCTTGTGAGCGGTACTAAACAGAATTGCGGTTTTATCTTCGCCGGTGGGCTTTGCATCTTCGCGACTGAGGACAAGAAACCTGGTTATGTTGTTTGGAGTGTCCTCTATATTTTCACATACGATTCCAAGGCCATATAACTCCGCAGCTACCCTGGAGCCAATCGCCGCAACACCAGCTTCTGCAGCAGCCATTTGTGCCGCTCTGGCAGTAGAAGCGACAGGAATAGTCTGGGCTTGCTTGAAGGTAGCACTTAGCCAGTTTCGGCACTGGGCGAAAACTTCCGGCTTAGAATAAATTTTCTGGATTTCATCAAGCGAGCAGTTGGCCAAGAGGTTGTGGTGGATTGCCATCAGAACCTCAGCGCAGATTTTGACATCCGAATCTATTAGGGCATCAAGCGTCTCTATTACGCCGCCACCCATCGTGTTCTCGACGGGTGCCATACCCAGATTGCAGTGACCTTTGCTGACTTCGCCAAAGATACTTGTGATATCAGCAAGCGGCTCATATTCGACGCTTTGGCCAAACTTGAGCATCGCAGCGGTGTGGCTGAAACTGCCATCGGGACCGAGATAGCCAATCCGCAGAGGTTTCTCCAGGACAAATGAGCCGCTCATCAATTCACGCCAGATAGCAACCAGGCATTTGTCCGGCAGCGGGCCTTTATTGGCCTGAGTAATCTTGGCAAAGACCTGTTTTTCACGGTCCGGCGAATATACCGGCTTATCCGTTTTATTCTTTAGCTTACCTATCTCCACAACAACACGTGCACGTTCGTTCATTAACTGCACGAGTTGATAGTCGATTTCATCTATACGTTTTCTCAGTTCTTCAAGTGACATAAGTTTAAAGTTCTACTGGAGCCGGCGCGGCGACGGCTAAACATTTAGCCCCGCGTTTTACGCGGAGTTTCTCTTTATTATTCATAAAACCTGAAGTTTTTATCAGAATTTTACTATTGCGTCAACGAATTTCGGCTGCTACATACCATATTTTGAAGGCATTACTACATTTATGCAAGAAACACTCAATTACACGATTTTTCAGACCAAATGGGGTTACTTCGGCTTGGCGGGCACTGAATTAGGTATTTGTCGAAGCTGCCTGCCACTACCTCAGCAGCAGAGGGTAAAGGCCCAGCTTTTGGGGATAGAAGCGAACGTCGACGCGCCATCCGCCCGATATTTTAAGGGATTGTTTAGACCCCTGCAAGAACAAATAAAAGCCTATTTTAAAGGTGCGTGCTTAGAATTTGGCGTAGAGACACCTATCACTCTGAACTGCTTGAGTCACTTTACTAGGGCGGTCTTGACTGCCTGCCGTGAGATAGGATTCGGCCAGACGACAAGCTATTCGGCTCTGGCAAAGAAACTCGGTAGCCCCGCTTTTGCAAGGGCAGTCGGCAACGCATTGGCAAAGAATCCCCTGCCGCTTATCATTCCATGTCACCGGATTGTTCGCAGCGACGGTAAAATCGGCGGCTTCTCCGCTGCCGGTGGAAAAGATCTAAAAGCAAAGTTGCTTAAGCACGAACAGATGTAGAAATTGAGAAGGGGATTGTCTTGAACAAGGCTTCTGTAGGCTGCGCTAATCCTTTTCTAGGTGCAGTACGCTGCCCTGCTTGGTTGCTTCGAGACTGGCTTTCTTAATAACATCGTAGAGTTTACGGGGCCTTCGTATCTTCTCAAATACAAATTCCGGGTCCGTCTTATCCATCGTGACAAGAGTCACGGTGCCGATGCCAAGGATACAATCGAACAAGTTCCTGTGAAGCTTCAGGTCGGCTACCCGGAACATATCCAGATTGTCATACCTTCTGCTTAAAACACCCCGCCTCCACTCAATCCTGTCGGCTGTGATTTCATAACAGACTGCTTTGAGCCTGATAATCTTTATCAGAATAAAAAACAAAGCTATTCCCGCAAGACCAGCGCCAACAATAACTCTGTACTGGCTGAACATCGAAATCTGGCTTTCGGCAAGCTTGAGGCCCAATAGGTCATTGGCTAAGCTCTCGATGGGAAAGTAAGCCAAAAGACCTGCCCCAGCTAAAAGTACCAGCCATCGCATTAGTGAACCAGCCCTTGCACACAGGGACGGCCTGGCCCTGAACAGAACCTCATCTGATGCTTGCCATGTCGGGGATAATTGTGAATTTGATTCTAAGCTGGCCTCTACAGCTTTGGCCTGGCGGCCGTCTAAGAACTCTCCGCAGAAACGGCACTTGATAGCCTGGGCCTGGATAGTCTCGGCACAAAACGGGCACTGCTTTGTTTGTAAGCTAACAACTGTCATCAGAATATCTATCGGAATTGTGTAAGGAATCTGAGCAGAAGTTTCTCGACCAGACACTTTAAACCCAATTTTAGATACCCAGAAAATTTTCTGCCGGAATTTAGTCAAAATCCAGTATTTCCGATTTGGTGTAATAGCTTATGGCTTAGAGACCTACAAAAATCGACTCCTGCAAACAGCCAATTTGAAAATTTTTCCGTAAAAAATGTAAAAAGTACTTGACATATAGTATAGTATAGTTTACATTATGTACGATATAGTTTACATGATTTCATTGAAATCATAATTAGAACGGGAGAACTGTTATGAACAAGTGGCAGAAAGAAGCGAGGTTTACTCTTATCGTTATAGGATTAGCTTTGGCCTTGAGTCTGACAGCGGTTGGGGTCTTGCGCTTTGTATTCGATTTTAAATGGCACAGTGCAATGGCTGGATTTGCTTTCATAGCACTGATAGGCCTTAGTCGTGTCGACCCTTCTATATTTAGGACTAAGAGCAAGAAACCTCCGCTTGATGAAAGGGACTTACTAATTAAAAGAAAGGCAATGGTCGCAGCGTATTGGGGTTTCTGGCCAATATTTGTGCTGATGGCAATGGCACCGTTCTTTGTGTACGGCCCGGATGGGAAGGTGCCGGTGACATATCTGTGCGGGATGGTCTTCGTTGGCATGTTCGTGGTAATGACTCTGTACTCGATAGCGATATTGAACGAGTACGGCTGGAGGGGCAAAGGAGAAAATAATGAATAGGGCACAAAGGGAAACCTGGATTGCATTGCTCTTAGTAGTACCTGTATGGGCTGTTTGCGGCCAGTTACCTGTCCTGCTTATATACCTTGAAGGACCAACTTTTCTGCACCTTTTCTCGTTCGCATGCTCAACTATTATTGGTGGTTTGTCTTGGCTGTCAATTCTGTTCTTTAACAGGATATGGAAAAGAAAGACAAAGATAGGTTTTGATGAACGAGACAAGCTGATTTTAATAAGGTCTGCTTTGGCCGGATATGTTGTGCTTTGGCTGTATTTCATTGCCGCATGCATCTATGCTTGGCTATCCGCCGATTCGAATCGCTCCATCTCGGTTAATGTGATGCCAATTGTAATCGTTGAAGGAATCGCAGTTTTTATTTTTGTACAAAGCATCACCACTCTGATTCAGTATGGCTGGGCAGGCAAAGGAGAAAAATCATGAATCACACAAAGGTAGAATCATGGATTTATTT
>CAYSPM010000073.1:0-6528 GCA_964432925.1 uncultured Pirellulales bacterium
AGATTTCTCCACTTCGCCCCCGTTTCTGTCTTCGACAGAAGACACGGGGGCTATGATCGAAATGACAAAGGCGCAAATATCAAGCACAATTGGTATTATACTCTTCCTAAAAATTAATAGCGTTTTACGAAGATAGCCGATAACTGTCATGGTAACTTTTGGGAACCTATGACAAGGAGCTTATTCGCAGTATATGTTGCTGCTCCTATGCCGAGCGCAACAATTTATTATGATTGGTATTAAATGTCGCAATCCAACCTTAGATGGCAATATACTACCAGGTAAAATTAAGAAATCACCAAGTTCTAAAGCCGTGCAAGGCGGCCTGTTAGAAACAAAAAAGAAAGCCTTGTCAGCGTCTGGCACTAACAAGGCCACAACGAGGCCGATGAGACTCGAACTCACAACCTTCGGATCGACAGTCCGATGCTCTAGCCAATTGAGCTACGGCCCCTCTCAAACTAAGAACGCTTAATATACCAAACGGCAGATTTTTGTGTCAAATGTTTTATCTCGTTGCTAAACGCTTCTAAGCTTGGTTGTTACCTGCCAATATTCACAACACACGCTGCCCTCCGGTTACACTTTTTTGGTTTTGATTAGGAAAAAATACAGCACAGTACGCTTTGATAACTTGCCTTGGGGAACTTATCATTTTCTTGCCGCGCGCGAACGCCTGACAATCGGTTGCGACTTGCTCTCCTTTCTATGATCTTGCTGCAAAACCCTCATCGCCTTTTTGACATCGGGAACTTTCAGCACGCCAGTCGTTCGTCCACCCTTTGCTCCAGCGGTGCAGTAAGCATACGAAATATTTATGTGACTCTTGGCTAATTTCTCCGCCACCGCTGCCAGCGCGCCGGACTTATTAGCCAGATTAATACACAGAACCTCGGTCTCATTGTAGGCCATGTTTAGTTTTGACAGTATCTCTTTTGCTCTATCTGGTGAAGCAAAGACTATTCGCATCACTCCGTGTTCCATCGAGTCCATCACAGTCATCGCAAGAATATTGATCTTGGCTCGTGCGAACTCTCCAAGTACCCGAGCCAACACCCCAGGCTTATTAACCATAAACACTGAAAATTGCGGTGTAACATACATTTCCTTAACCCTCTGCACAATCTTACAAAAACACGCGATCTTAGTTAGTAACTATCCTAAATCCAATATACTTTGATGAATAACTCGATCGATGTAAAAACACAATAAAATAAAACGGCATGTGCTACTTAAACCTACGATATACTACCTCCCTCTTTCTTACAATCGTTAGATCTACCTTAGGGCAGCAACTCATAATCGGTCATACACTATGCCTTACTGCGTAAAACAGGGCCTCCACATTTGCCGGTGGCACATCGGGTAAAATCGACTCATTGCTGGGCGAAATAATCAAGCCTGTCGGAAATATTTTCTTCAATTCGAGGACTTTTTCTCTGACCTGCTCTGGAGTACCATTGACAAGCAGTTCCTGCGCATCAACTCCGCCGCAGAACGACACTTTATCGCCAAAATCTCTTTTTAGCTCCGTCGGCGCCATTCCTTTTGCCAATGGCTCAATAGGATGTATAGCATCAACGCCAATATCAATCAAATCAGGGATTATATCCCTGATGGAACCGCACGAATGATAGATGACCTTCAAGCCGTACTGTTTGGCCTGTGCGACCAATCTCGCCACGCCAGCGAGCGCAAATTCCCGTATCATCTGGCGTGAAAGCAATAGCCCCGTCTGGCCTGCAAAATCATTACCAAGCAGTACTGCATCGAGCTTGCCTTTCGTCGCTGAGTAGAATATCTCGTTCGCCTTCAGATAGAAATCCAGTATCCTCTCTGCGACCGCCTGAACCAACTGAGGCGCGGTTTGCATCCGGATCAGGGCATTCTCCATTCCAAAAACTTCGCACATATACTGGAAATGGGAAGACCACACTATTGCCATCACCGCTCGCCCATCGGGCAACTGTTTAACCGCACGACTGCACTCATCCGGGTCTATATAATCAGATGCGTCAGGCCATTCAAAATCTTCAACGCCACGTGGGTCCGTAACTTCTTCAAAAAAACCCGGCGTATTAAGTGTTTGCTGTTGCCTGTCTATCTTTGTTTCTTCGGTGAAATCAAAGATCGAATAGTCACTATCCGCTGCCGGCGAATGGTAAGGCAGTTCCACGGGGACAATATCGTCGTCGAGCTTAACTATAAGTTCGCTTACGCTACTGACGCCAAAATGATCTAGAAGACCTTGACAGACAGCGGGATCAACAAGACCCAGCCACGCACATGGTCTATTCACTGCACGCCGTTCTATTGTTGCATAAAACCGCTCAACATGATTCATGATCTTATTGAAGCAAGTATACTACGCAAGTGCATCAACCCGTACCTTGAGGCCCTGTTGCTGTCATGGCGCTTTCCTTATCCGGAAAGAACTTGAATATCTTATCAAGATTGGTTATCTTAAAGACCCTGTGCAACTGTGGATTTATTGCACTGATCACAACTTCCCCATCACAAGCTTGCATTGTAGCTCGAATATCCAAAAGCAATCCCAGCACTTGGGATGAGAAGAATTTCACACCCGCAAAATCAAATATAAGTCTGGTTGGACAATTCTTACTGATAAATTCTTTTATCTCGTTTGAAGCAGACATAATCCCTTCCACGTCACTTAGGCAAGTGGCTTTGAAAGTAACTACGGCAGTGCTGTTTATACTGCTTATTTCCGCGTCAATGTTCTTATTCATGCCAATTATTCAGTCTCCGAAATCAAGTTTTCGGCTAATTATCCCAGATTCACAGCCCGCAGTCGAGTTTTTTATTAGGTTTTCCAGCAGGCAACGAGATGGTTATCTTGTCCTTCCTTAGGTTTAAGCGCCGGCATATTTTTAAGGCAATAATCCTCAGCCAAAGAACACCTCGGTTGAAAAGGGCATCCACCCGCCACACTGCCGGTATTGTGGATTCCAGGCCTCAAAGCGATACTTCGCTTACGCGGCGCTCCGGCCCGTGGGACCGCCGAGATGAGCGTGCGTGTGTACGGGTGAAGAGGATTGCCGCACAGTTCTTTCGCGGCGGCCTGCTCAACTATCCTTCCTCTGTATACGACCGCCACGACATCGCAAAAAAATTCTACTACCGCCAAATCGTGTGCGATAAACAAATAAGTCAGCCCAAATTCCTCCTGCAGGTCTTTCAGCAAGTTCAAAACCTGAGCTTGAACCGAAACATCCAGAGCGCTTACCGGCTCGTCGCATATAAGCAGTTTCGGCCCTGCCGCCAGCGCTCTGGCCGTCGCAATTCGCTGTCTCTGCCCACCTGAGAACTCGTGTGGATAGCGGTTCATGTAATCGGCTGACAGCCCCACCTTTGCAAGCAATTCTGCAACTTGTTCGTGCAGCTTGTTACCCTTCATTCCTTTATGAACTTTCAACGGCTCACCAATCATGTTGCCAACGCTCATCCTGGGATTCAAAGACCCGAACGAATCCTGAAAGATAAGGCCAATTTGCCTGCGAATTTGAGACAGTTTGGCACTATTAGCCTTTAATACGTCCACTCCTTCAAAGACCACTCGTCCTGACTTTGCGGGTACAAGACGAATTATGCTCTTGGCAAGTGTGGTTTTGCCACATCCACTTTCACCGACCAGTCCCATCGTCTGGCCCGGCTGGATTGTAAGACTTATCCCGTCAACCGCTCTGATGTAGCCGACAGCCCGACCAAACAAACCTGCCTTGATTGGAAAGTGCACATACAGGTTCTCAAGGTTCAATAGTGCCTTATCGATCTTTGTGTTCGTCATAGCTCAAATTACTTTACAAATTTGGACCATATCGCTTATTTCTACAAGAGGCGATTTAACTGCATTATTCTCATCCGCCGTGCTTTATCCCTATGTTGATTGCGCGCGTTGGCTTTTCTTTTCCGGGTGCATACCAGCAGGCCACACACCGGCCCGGTTGAATTTCTCTCAAGATAGGCTCTTCCGTTTGGCATCGCTTGTCTATGCAACCTATCCGGCAGCGGGGATGAAATTTACACCCTGCTGGAAAATCAATAGGATCAGCAACGGTACCGGGAATTGTATAAAGACGTCTTGCGGACATGCTCAGCCGGGGCTGAGACTGAACAAGTCCTTTCGTGTAAGGATGCAGCGGCTTGGTAAGAAGCCGCTGCGAATCAGCAACTTCTACTATGCGCGACGCATACATTACGGCAACTTCATCGGCCCTCTCGGCAACAATACCCACGTCGTGCGTTATTAAGAGCACGCTCATCGCATATTGTGCTCGCAGGCCATCGAGCAGGTCAAGAATTTCAGACTGAACTGTCATATCCAAGCCTGTAGTCGGCTCATCTGCTATTAACAACCTCGGTCCACAGCTAACTGCCATTGCTATCATTACCCTCTGTTGCATGCCGCCGGATAACTCATGGGGATACTGCCTCGCTCGCCGTTCGGCTTTGGCAATACCTACCCTTGTAAGCAATTGCACTGCCTCGGCCCAGGCCTCGTCTGAATTCTTGTTCTTATGAGTCCGGATACATTCGGCAATTTGGCGCCCAACAATCTGAACAGGGTTTAGGCTCGTCGCTGCTTCCTGGAAGATCATAGCGATCTCGTTGCCTCGGATGTGCCGCATTTGCGGCTCACTCAACCTCAATAGATCAAGACCCTGAAAGATAACTCTACCAGCTAAAACTTTGCCCTGGTCAGCCGGTATCAGGCGCATGATCGATAGCGCCGTAGCAGTCTTTCCGCATCCACTCTCACCGACAACTGCGAGCATCTGTCCTTTTGCTATTGAGAAGCTTACGTCCTGCACTGCGCGCACAATGCCCTTAGCTGAAAAGAAATTTACAGTTAAACCTTGTACCGATAGCAGCGCTTTCTTTTCGCTCATACCCTTTTCTCCAAGCGTGGATCAAGTGCATCCCTCAAGCCCTGACCCAAAACATTGTATGCCAGTACGGTCAGAAATATCGCCAGACCTGGAAATAAAGTCAGCCACCATAAAAACCTTCCAGTTGTGCTCACACCTAAACTTAGCATCTGTCCCCAGCTTGGTGTCGCAGGCCCAGCACCAAATCCAAGAAAACTCAGAGCAGCTTCAATAAAAATGGCACCAGAAATACTAAACGTTGCGTTCACCAAGACAGGTGTAATACCGTTAGGCAGTATATGTCTGAAGAGTATGTTGCGAAGTGGCAGCCCAAGGGATAGTGCCGCCTGAACGAAATCCTGTCTACGTAACTTGAGGAACTCCGCCCGAACGAGTCGGGCGTTGCCAGTCCAACTCGTCACACCTATAATCACCATGATGCCAAAGAGATTGCGTGGGAAGAAGGCTAACATAGTTATAATCAGAAAGAACATCGGGATTGCCATTACCATCTCGACAAGGCGCATCCCAATGAAGTCGACCTTGCCGCCGAAATAACCAAGAAAGGCCCCAACCACGACCCCGATAATAGTTGATATCCCCACCGCCACAAATCCCACTGAGAGCGATATCCTGCTGCCGTGAATCAATCTGCTCAAAACATCCGCCCCCACATCGTCGGTTCCGAGCCAGTGCTCTCTACTCGGCGGCTGCTGGCGCGACTGGATATCAGTTTGCCTATAGTCATAAGGCACCGGCGTAAAAATCGCATTGCCCGCCTCGCCTGAAGCAACCAACGCTTTATAATCCGTACCGTCGAGACTTGGCCGAATAAAGACAAACACCAACATGCACCCAAATAAGATTATCACGCTATTGATGCTCAACTGACGCCATAAAACATCGCCGCGTACAAAAGGTTCTAAGCGCCTGCTGTTACGACCGAGCTGGATCAACTGCCAAAGCCCAACAAAACCCGCAAGAAAAACGCAGTAGTCACCTCGCTGAAGACCTGCAAAAAGGGGAAAACGCAATCGGCCTGCAATGCGTATCACGTACGGTTTGTCATTGGCAAGAACCGGCGCCAAAACGGCGACCAATAGCAGAATAGCAATGAAAACAAGACACACAACATTTAGCGGGCTTTTGACAAACCGGCGCCAAACCATATCGCCGAACGAAATACCCCAATCACTTCCTTGCTCCACAAGTCTTTTCATATCCTCTCACACGGTAACTTCGAAGCTAATCCTTGGATCGGCGATAGCATAAGCTATGTCGGCAAGCAAAAGGCCGATGGAATTCAAAACTCCCGCAATTGTCGCCACAGCCATGATAACGTTGTAGTCGCGATTGCTAACCGCCTCAAATGCAAGCAAACCCATGCCGGGAATGCTGAATATGCGCTCAACAATAACCGATCCTGCAAACATCGCAGGAAGGAGCGTCGAGGTAATTGTTATAAGTGGAATTATGCTATTGCGAAAAACATGTCGCAATATCACAACCCTCTCTGGCAGACCCTTTGCCCTTGCAGTTCTAACATAATCCATGCGTAAGTTGTCCAGCATCCCAGATCTGACCTGATTAGCAAGATAAGCAAAACCCCCATAGCTCAAACACAGAACCGGCAAAGCCA
>CAYSPM010000073.1:6628-13527 GCA_964432925.1 uncultured Pirellulales bacterium
AGTACATGTCCCAACCAGTCGGCGTATTGAACATGAATGGGCTTATCCAGCCCGTAGAGCATTCGTCGTGAATCGGCAACATCGGCTGTCCACTTAGCATCTACCTGACCACTACCGCCCAAAGAAAGGTTTGTTGGCCCCCCCGGAGCAATACGGCTGATAAGAAAAACGATTACCGTAATGCCAAACAATGTCGGCACAATCAGAAGCAGCCGCCTGATGATATAGGTTTTCATCACGAACCTTTAAGACATCATAAACGCGAAACGCAGGCTTATTTATACTTCTGCTTTGCTCGGGGCACGTACCATTGTAGGTAGTTCAAGCCCATTTTATGGACTTTGACATTCTCAAAGCGCCGGTCAACGAAGCGAAGAGTTGGCCTGGTAAACAGAAAAGTATACGGCTGTTCATCATGCAGAATCCTGTGCAACTGTCGATAAAGCTCGTCTCTCTGTTCATCATCGACTGTGCGCCCGGCCTGCTCGATTATCGCATCGGCTCGTGCATTACAAAAGTGCACGTAATTTAATCCTGTTTCATTTGTCTGAGAAGAATGAAACAGCCTGTAGGGATCTCCAGGCGCATTAAATCCCAAGCCTGCAATATAAGCGTCAAACTTTCTACTGTTTAACCGAGCTGATAGAATCGCCCACTCACAGGGTTCAGCAATAACTTCAATACCTACTTTTGCCGCTTCATCTTTTAGAAGCCTAGCTAATCTATTATACAAAGCGTACGAGTTCGAATACATAAACCGGAACCTGAATGCAACCCCATCCTTATCGCGCAGGCCATCCCCATCTGTATCGCGCCAACCAGCCTGGTCAAGCAGCTCTCTGGCCTTGTCCAGATCGTAGGGCCACGGCTCAATGGCCTGATCATTCTGCGGACCGAAAACATAAAAGGGACCTGAGATTTCCATGCCATACCCTCCAAGCAAATATTTTATTATCTGCTTGCGGTTTACAAGATGGATCATAGCCAGGCGAACCTGACGATCAGCGAAAAACGCAGTTTCCTGATTCCAGCCGATATAATAAAAAGGGGTCCAAGGCGTCCAATATGAAAGGCAGTAAAATTCCCTTTTGAACTGCTTATCATTAACCAGATCGGCGAACTGCTCTGGCTCAGGAATAACAATGTCTACCTCATGGCAGCGAAGTGCTTGTATACAGGCAGCAGGATTTGAAATAAACCGATAGACCATTCTTTCGAGCCTGGGTTTGTTGCCCCAGTAGTTCTCGTTGCGACGAAGGATAATCTCCTTACCCACATCCCATCTGTGAAAAACGTATGGCCCGCTTCCAATTGGATCGGAGACGCGCCTGTTGAACTCCTGGGCATCATGGAACTGATAGACATGTTTTGGAAGGATGCCGGTAGTCCACACCCAAGGTAAACCATCCAGCGACTTAGAGCAGGCTCTCTTTAAGGAAAATTCAACGGCCAAGTCGTCCACCCGTCTCACTGCCGTGATATCTGTAAATTGGCTCGCTATATTGGCCGCATCAACATCTGGGTTAATAATAGTTTTGTAAGTGAAAATGACATCGTCCGCAGTGACAGGTACTCCATCAGAAAAGCATATATCGTCTCTGAGTCTGAAGGTGATCTTCAATCTGTCGTCGCTAATTTCGTAGCGCTGTGCCAGGCACGGCTTCAGCTTTTCCTGATCATAGTCATGTGTTAAAAGTGGCTCAAAGATGTAGGGTATTGCGATCCACGTTGTGTAGATACCCGCCTCAGCAGAAATGGGATTCAAAGTCTTCGGCTCGACGCGAAACGCCCATACAAGCCAGTCGTCCTGATCGGCGTGGTCTACTCCATCAGTCACACTCGTTTCCTCTGGATATTCTTCTCTGGCATTCGCGGCGGTACGCTCGACGATCTGGCCAAGATGGTTGATTCTCTGATAAAGCCTATCGGACTGTATCATCGAGAGAATCTGCAGCAAAATAATGATGAGTAGGAGGAAAAATAAAAGAAATGTGGCAATCCCTTGGTGATTTCTCATATACCAAACTTCCGCTGTTTGGGAACCAGTTGAAAACTGTTGTCTTCGCAGGTAATCGGTGATTGGTTACTTTTGATTGGTAAAAATTTAACCAATTACCATTTAACCAATCATCGGCTCGGAGGCTCTGACAAAACTAATGGAGCTGAGCGATTGCCGCCATTGTTTGTGCCGTAGTCAAATTTTAAATTCAACAGTAACTGCCCAACACCACTCGTACCACCGAGCAACCTATCATGCTCCTGTAAAAGTCCTGAATAGTCGTCACGCTCGACTGCCCTTTTCATAGTTGATTGAGGTACGCCAAGAAGCTCACTGACACATTTATCCTCTGTCTCGACCAATACCGAAGCCAACTGGCCTTTAGCAACGTCACTCAAGACCTCACGTCCCTTGATATATCTTTGTATAGCATAAGAATAAAGTTGTGCAAAGCGACGCGCAAAGGCGGGACGGGCTGAACTGGCCCCTAAGGGGCTGGATGACGTTATCTTTTTGGAAAGTAGCTTCAAGATAGCTCCATCCATAAGAGCATACTCTACCGTCCAATCCGCATACATGCCGATTCGCGTATCAGCTATTTGCAACAGCAATTGCTCACATTGCTCAATATCTGACTTGGCTGCAAACTCAGCCATCAAAGTCACTATCTCGGGGCCGCTGCTGTTAGCAAGCGGTTTGAGTCGTTCTGCGACTCGGCTTATGAACAAAGAAGCCTCTGCCGAGTCAGGATTGAACTTCCCCAATAGATTGGGATTCGTAACCGATCGAACAGCCCAGTAGCGAATGGCCTTATTCTCGCTGTCGAGTCTTTCCATTGCCAATTCCACTATGCGTGGATCCTCCAGGCCGTCTATTAAAATAAGGAGATTCAAGACTACTTTAAATTTCCGCTCCTCGGATAGCTGCTCAGCCTGCTGAAGACCCGATGAAATATATTTGTAAGCAGACTCTGAGAACTGCCGGACATATTGTGTTTGAGTACTCCGCCGGTTCAGAATAATCGTGCGTGTCTTCGCCACTGAAGTGAAGTCCCGAGTCCTGAGCAAATCTCTTATTGCGTCTCTTAGAAAATCATCAATAATCTGCAGGTCTTCATTAGTAAGAACCTGCTTTTCGCGAACCTCATCGATCGGTCGGGTATCAACGTCAGCCTGGACAGCCGAAGTCGCCGTCAGAGCCAAAAAAACTATCAAAGTAAAAAGGATTATTGGCCTTACCATCGTCTGATCAAATAAAAAAATCCTCAACCTACACTTATTTTATCCAGCTTAACGTTAAAACCTGTCTTTGTCAAGCGAATTAAGCTTCACGCTGTCCATCCTGACGCTACAACGTTATTAGTGATAATTGGTGACCTTATAATGTAGTCTCAACAGTGGACCAGCGGTAGTTTAAGTCCTATATTCTAAAGACATCAGGATTTTCGTTCGAATGTTCCGCAACCTTACGGACCATACTTGTTCATAGCAATTGTAACCTTTACTACGCCGACCAGCATTTCCCACAATTTGCTCGAGCCACCAACTTTCAATGCGTTATAACACTACTTTCTATCGGCTTACAAACGTATTTCCTTTACTGGCTGGCCGGATGCGCGAGATCGGCAATTCAAACTCACAAGGACAATTCTGAAATCCTAACATTCAAGACTTTTAGCAAATCTCGAATGCAAAGTAACATCGACCGCCATCAACCTAGAACTGATACGCATGGCGATAAGCTCGGTAGCTAACTTAGCACCATTCCTGTATAGCCTGACAGCTCGCTATTCATACCCGTCAGATCATAGATAGCTCATCATGCGTCCCAAAGCTATCCACTAATAAGTACCCGTATTTGATACGGCAATTATGAGCTGCTCCTATTTATTCTATCCAGTAAATTCGGCAATAACTTAATATATGTCGGCGCCGCGCCAAGCCACTTGGATTTTTGCTCTTGACTACTCTGTCGGCAAGTGCTAAAAACGCGCTTTCGGAGAACATTACACAGATTAACATAGGAGCGATATTATGGCAAAGAAAGATGAAATCCCGGAAAGTGATCAGGGCTCAGCTAACGAAGCTGGCAACGAGCAAAAAGTTGATGTTAAGCAGGCTCAAAAAGTTGAGCCGAGTCCGCCCAGCAAAGAAATCGACAAGGATGCTCGCATGTGGGCAATGTTCTGCCATCTCGGCGGACTGGCAATGTTCATACCTGTCCTGCCCGTAATTGGCAATGTGATTGCACCTTTGATACTATGGCAAATCAAAAAGGATAACTATCCATTCGTCAACGAGCAGGGAAAAGAGGCGCTGAACTTTCAGATTTCTATGTTGATATACGGCCTCATTTCAGGGCTTCTTTGCTTTGCTTGTATTGGATTCGTTCTAGTACCCGCTGTAGTCATCGTCGATGTAGTATTCTTGCTGATTGCAGCAATCAAGGCAAACGATGGTCACCACTACCGCTATCCTCTGACGATCCGGTTCATTAAATAACTGTTTTTGATGACTACCGTGGGTTTGTTATAGCGCTGGTTGGTTAGAGCCTGGTCCTAAAGGACTACGGTTGCGCTAAGCTAATGGCTCATAAAATGCGATCTGCAATCAAACTATTAGTAAGTGTCTGTGTCATAGTGCTATGTACACAACTCGGACGCAAGGCACCCACCATGGCTGGTCTTATCGCAGTTATGCCTTTGACCGGTCTTATCATACTCGTCTGGTTATACTTGGATAATCCCGGCAATCTCGACCTGATGACAAGCTATACCAAAGGAGCATTGTAGGGCATTGTACCGAGTGTCCTGTTTTTTCTTGTCGCTTTTCTGTGCTTTCGGAAAGAGCTTTCCCTCTGGGCTGTTTTATGCGCGAGCTTCGCAGTTTGGCTTGCGGCAGCATTTCTCCATCAGTGGTTGCTACATAAATAATTTGCTTTAGGAATCATCAGGCCTGACATCTTGTTCTAAGATATTCCAGAGCAATTTTCCTATCGCTAAAATGGATTTTTTGATTGCCGATTATTTGATAGTCTTCGTGGCCTTTTCCGGCAATTAGCACAATGTCATTTTCAACCGCTATTTGTATTGCGAATTCAATAGCTTTTCTTCTGTCCGGTTCAATTATTTTCGTATTGCGTCGTGCGTATTGCGTCGTGCGTATTGCGTCGTGCGTATTGCGTTGAGCCAGAATTTTTGTCTTCTGTCTTCTGTCTTCTTTCTTCTGCTTTTTAATTGCAGGTCCATTTTCAAAGCCGGCAACTATTTCCTCTATGATGGCTTCAGGCGATTCAGTTCTGGGATTGTCGCTAGTAACTATAACAATATCAGCTAACCGCTCAGCAACTCGTGCCATGCGTGGGCGCTTGGTTCTATCTCTGTCGCCGCCACAACCAAAGACTACTATTAGCCTGCCCTTGCATATAGGCTTTAACGTGGCAAGTACATTCTTTAATGCGTCATCTGTATGGGCATAATCTATAAGCAGGGTGGGGCTTTCATCCTTCGTAGTCCCTAAGGGACGGAGAATGGATGCCCCACCATTTTCTTTGGATGGTGAAGGTGGGCTAAAGCCCACCCTACTTACCTGAAGTTTCTCCAATCGGCCGGGTATTGCCTGCAAAGCAGAAAGGCCGGTCGCAATCGTTTCTAAATCGAAACCGGCCGCAAGGCACAATCCTGCTGCTGCCAGATGGTTACTAACATTGTAGAAGCCCAGCAAAGGCGTCCGGACGAGTAGTTTTGAGTTATGAGTTATGAGTTTTGAGTTCAAACAATTACCATCTATTGTAAATACGGCTCCATTTATATCCATCGACTCAATATGGGCGGTTATGTCGGCAGGTTCGTCGATGGCGTACCATAGGATTCTGGCTTTGGTTTGTTTAGCGATATACTCAGCTTCGAGCGATTGTTTATTCAGAACTGCTGTCGCATCAGGTGCAAGGGCAGTGAAGAGCTTTGTTTTTGCTGCCAGATAATCTACTTTCGTCTTGTGGTAATCGAGGTGGTCCCCGGCGAGATTTGTAAATGCGGCGGCCTCGAAAATAATACCTGCCAGACGGTTTTGATCGAGCGCATGGCTGCTGGCCTCGATGACCATATATTTTGCGCCAGCTTCGACCATTTGTTGCTGGGCATCGGCAACGAGCAGGCAGTCAGGGGTTGTCAGAATAGATTGAGAGCTAGCCGAACCAGTGTCATAAATGATTGTGCCGATAAGGCCGCACCTTTGGCCAGCCCGTTGAATTACAGAGCGAACCAGATACGCGACGGTGGTCTTTCCATTTGTGCCGGTTACGGCGAGGTTGGTTAGCTTTGAGGCAGGATTACCCCTCGCGGCCTGTGCTAAAAGGGCGGCAGCTTTGGTAGAATCCTCAACAGAAATAACCTTGTGGCCAGTCGCTCGTTGTTCGTCGATCGTGGCTTGGTACTGAAAGTTGCTACGCTCACAAACAATATATTTGGCGCCGTTGATAATGGCCTGGTCGATGAAATCATGGCCATCAAAAATGGTTCCTTTTATCGCTACAAATATATCGCCTTGTTTGACCAGCCGGGAATCAATGCAGACTTGAGGAGAATTCTTTGTAGAGACCAGTGCCAATAATTCTTCGAACGTCATTACTTTATATCGCGATTTCGGCAGTAAGCCATAGGCTTATAAATTGAGCGCATACTATCAACATATTTTACGGCGAGTAGCCTGTTAGTCAATAAAACCTTCGGCAGGATCCCCCGATACAATTATAGTGGAAGAATAGAGTTTTGTGTTTATAATCGGCTGACCGGACCGGGCAGTCTAAGAAACAGCGACAATTTGTAGAGACCAAATTAGCCAGTCTAATAAGTTCAAGAGCCGCATTAAAGAAGGAATCAGATTATGAGAACTTGGCAGTT
>CAYSPM010000074.1:0-13315 GCA_964432925.1 uncultured Pirellulales bacterium
TAGTATCGAGATACGCTTCACAGTTTACCCCTTCAACTATGTTCAGGGCAGGCTCTGAGCCCAGCCGAAGGGCTTAACGAGATATGAAGTAAATCCGTGAAACTTGTGCCTCCGCAGGCGGGTATCCATGCCCATTTTCGACATTAACCATCCACAATCCGACATGCGACATACGCAATACGCAATACAAAATGCACCCCTAAAAGGGTGGCAAAAGGCGTTCATTTTTGTCAATTTTTGCTTTTTTTTGTAAATTTTTACCCAAAAGCGTGAGTTTTTGCGAATTTTTCCTCATTTTTTACCCAATCCTTCTTGTCTATTCTGCCCAAGCTACGCATATTTACGTACTAACCCCCATTTTTAGCCCAAAAACCAACATCCAAACGAAAAAAAACTGAATTCACCCCCAATTTTGGATAATTTTAGTTCTGAATTTTGTTAATCTATGCAACAATCCTTGAGTTAGCGGATGTAGCGTCTGGTCGTTTTTTGCGAAATATCAAAACCAACTGTCCGTCATAGAGCATACCTACCTTTTGTCACCACCCCGTGAGTTGTCAAATTGATAACTTCATTGCCGATGCCGACTAAATGATGTAAACTTGCCCGCGTTCCGGAACTTTTTTAAGTAAGGAATGAAAGATTATGGCACAAAAAACAAATGGAACTAATTTATATACACTGCCTGAAAAAATTGAAGCTCCCCTAAAGCTGTTCACGGACAAGCTGGCTTCAGGCCTGGGTGATAACCTACAAAGCATCACCGTGGTAGGCAGTAGTTTGACTGATGACTTCATACCCAGCCAAAGTGACATCAATACTGTCTTAGTTCTCGGTAAGCAAACGCTGGCCTCTCTGAATATAATTGCCAGCTTGGCCAAGCCGATGAGCAAAAAAAAGCTCTCCGCTCCACTTCTGATGACGTCATTGTACATAGAACGGTCAAGTGATGTCTTCAGCGTTGAGTTTCTTGACTTCCAACTCATTCACCAGACAATCCTTGGCGATGACCCATTCGTGTCGCTTAGCTTCGACAAGAAAGACGTCAGACTACAGTGTGAACGTGAGCTTAAGGCGATGCTCATTAGGTTAAGACAAGGGTATATTGCCGCTGCTGCTAACAAAAGGCTCGTCCGCGACATCCTGATCTCCACCTCCAAGAGCCTGACACCACTTCTAAGGGCAATGCTCTGGCTGAAAGACACAGAGCGGCCTATCTTGACAAATCGAACTTTCAAAAAAGCCGCCCAAGAATTTTCATGCAATATGGACCCTGTACTGACTGTAAGCGCCTGGCGACACGAAAAAGTTCGTCTGAGCCAAGACCAAATGCAGAGCTTCTTTGAGCAGACTTACTCAATCGTTGATAAACTCGCTGCTATCGTTGATGCACTTGAGGTTTAACTATGCACGCAAGCCCCCACCGGCTAAAAATCACAATTTTGTCAATATTAATATTGACTGGTTTGGGTAACGCCCAGGCTGAAGTACCAGCTCCGCAAAACTTCGTCGCAGACTATGCCAATGTCGTTAATGACACGCACGAGCGCACACTCAACGGCACACTACAGGAACTCGAACAAAAAACCGGCGCCCAATATATTATCCTGACCGTCCAGACGACTGGCGGACTTCCCATCGAACAGTTCTCGATAGAACTGGCTGAAAAATGGAAGCTCGGCCAAAAAGGCAAAGATAATGGAATGCTGTTCGTTATCGCTACCGCTGACAGAAAGTACCGGTTTGAGGTTGGCTATGGCCTTGAAGGTTTCATAACCGACCGTTTCTGCGGCCAGGTCGGCAGAGACTTCCTCGTGCCATATTTGAAAAAGGAAAACTACAGCGAAGGAATCTATCAGGCCAATTTGAAAATCATCCAGAGAATCGCTGATGAATACGAAGTTACCCTAACAGGTATGCCCAAGCTCGCACCTGTTCCGGCACCACGGCACAGAAGAACAGGTTTGCCCTGTTGCAGTATCCTGCCGTTTCTACTTATCATACTCCTGTTGTTCGGCGGACTCGGCCGGGGAATGGGATGGTTTCTCTTTCTGCCCTTTATGTTAGGTGGATTTGGTGGTTACGGTGGCTATGGCCGAAGCGGCTCATACGGAGGCGGCAGCTTTGGTGGAGGATTCGGCGGATTCGGTGGAGGAATGGGTGGAGGATTCGGCGGGGGTGGTGCAAGTGGAAGTTGGTAGAATGGTGCAAAAGCACGTTCGTTGTTCATCGACAGACAATGAAATGCCAACGATCAACTACGGACGATGAACTATGAACTAAGTTCTTCAGTCATGGAGGCGCAAAAGTTATGAAAAACTTCGGCAAAATCTGGGTCGTGATCGTCGTCATTCTAGTCGCTGTACTGCTTGCCGGTCTCGGCATCTTCAGATGGTACATCAGCGGATACAACATGGCTATCCGCCTTGACGAGGCAGCAAAGACAGCTTGGTCAAATGTGGATGCCTCACTTCAACGCCGGCTTGACCTAGTCCCAAACCTGGTTGAAACTGTTAAAGGATACGCCGAACACGAAAAGGAACTCTTTGAAAACATCGCCAAATCCAGAGAGAAATACTTTCAGGCGGGTAGTGTTGCAGGCAAAATAGCAGCATCCAACGAATTAAGCGGTCTTCTATCACGGCTTTTACTATTGAATGAGGCCTACCCCGAGCTAAAAGCCAATCAGAATTTTCTGGCGCTTCAGGATCAGCTTGAAGGCACCGAGAATCGTATCGCAGTTGCGCGTACCAGGTACAACGAAGCTGCCAAGATGCTCAACGCCTACACAAGAGAATTCTTCGGCTCATTCTTCTGTAAGCGAGCAAAAGTAAAGCCAATGGAATATTTTGAGGCTATCGAAAAGGCAAAAACCGAGGTGCCAAAAGTAGAATTTTGATAATTGGTGATTGGTAACTGGTGATCGGTGATCGGTGATTTTCCGTTTAATCATTTAACCAATGACCAGTTACTATTTAACCAAGTCAATAGTTCGTCGAAGGTCAATGAACAAAGAACGATGAACAAAAAAACCGGTAAAAGCCCCAGTGAAAGTGCAGTCGAAACGCGATACCTTCTCATGCCCCATCAGGCCAATCAACAGGGAACCGCTTTTGGAGGGATTATAGTGGCCTGGATCGATATGGTCGCAGCGATGACGGCCCAGAGACATTGCGGCAAAGAAGTTGTCACCGCGGGTATAGACTCGCTGAACTTCAAAGAGCCGATCCGCATTGGAGACCATGTCATCCTAAAGGCATCCGTCAACTACGTCGGCCGGTCATCGATGGAAATCGGCGTTCAGGTTACCAGAGAAGACCCATACACTAGCGACAAGACAGTCGCCACCACGGCGCATCTGACCTTCGTCGCGCTGGACGAGAACAAAAAGCCGACGCCTGCTCCGCCAATCCTGCCACAAACGGCACGGCAAAAGAAACGGTACAAAAACGCCCAGCTTCGAGTCAAAGCAAGAAAAGAAATCCTCAAGCGAACAACCTAAACTTCGCCGAGCCGTCTTATCCATTTCTACTCTGCGAAGCAGCGCTTCCGGCCTTCGCAGCCGCTTCGGCGGAGTGGGCTCGCTGCGTAGCATGAGATTTTTCCTTTAGAAGCTGGTGCTTCTGACGGCACTGCTCGGCAAAGACAGCTATTTCCGAATCAAGATTTACGTTCGGCGAGTCACCGAAAAAGGCGTGAATAACCGGAAAGACTAGATCCGGCTTCGTTTTACGTAATTGCTTGGTCATTGCCTCTATCTTTGCCGTTGCCACCCCCTCCTGCATACAGGTAAATGGACCAACATGAAATATGCCCGATATGTAAGCATCGTTCGTTTCAAGATTCCCAAGAGAACCAGCCGGCCCTGTCAATTCGTGCATGACGTAGTAGGCAATGCCCGTACTTAACGGAGACTCACCCTCAATATTACCGTGACATTCGTGTTGCTTCTCGAGAGTTTCGATTATATCCATCGGCTTTGGCAGAACATGCCTGCCATGAAGCACCTCGTGGAAGGGTTCAGCGATCTTGCGCTCAACGCTGGACATATACTTTCCTTTGATGAGCGATTTGCCGAATCTGCCTGCCTGTCTTACAATTCTTGAGAAATCGAAATCCCTTATTCCTAGGCTCAAATCCCTTTTGGAATTTCTACGGTTGACCTGGTTTACGTAATGCAACCAATCGGTAATAGGGTCCCTGATAATCTCTAAGCCACAGTCGGAAAGCTTCTCTACGACATAGTTGGTATACGGATCGTGCTGCCTCATGTAGATTTCACCTATGTACAGAACCAAAGGAAACCTCTGCTGGTTCCGTAGCTTGGCGCCCTTAAACGCAGAGACAGTATCTTTGGCCCATGCCAGCAACCCGTCTGTCTTTGCTCCGCTGGCCACAACCCGGCCAAGCGTGTCAAGCTGACGACGCTTGAGCTTAACCAGATTTTCCTTGTCCGCTACATAGGGCCTAAATCGCAAGTATATATCCTCAAGCAGGTCCGCGGCATTAATACCTTTAAACAAAAACTGCTGCATTTTTATCTTTTCCGTCATGCCAAAGCTGTTAGGGAAAGGTATGTCAAGATAATCGGTTTCGGAAGACGGGCCAACAACCGGGACCTTTTCAAGGCCTTCACGATCCATAAATTCTCTGAGGATCTCGGTGTATTTGCCGAACCTACATGGGCCGGAAGTCGTTGGCAGCATGACCAAATAATTGTTCTGGACAAATTCCTCGCTCGTGCTCTCAATCTTCTCTTTTAGAAAACCAAGCGCATCTCCAACGACTCCCTTGAGCGGATGACATACCTCAGTGTAGATGTGCCGCCGCGCCAGCTCGTAGCCGCGTTCGGTGTTCGTAGGCAAAACCAAAGCATCGATTCCAAAATACTTTAAGCCCGCAGCACCAATGTAGCTGGCATCTCCCATGTAAGGAATCAGCCACGTCCTGCTGTCATAACTGTCGGTAGAATATCTCTTGAGCCTCTCAATTTCGAGCCTTCGTGGTCTGCTCTGATTAACGACTCTTTCGTGGGCCTCCGTTCTTGTTACAAATGGCGCATTATTTGTCTGAGCGTCTGTCAGCAGAACTAGCAGTGGCTTATTCACCGCCTTATGGATTTTTTCTTCCTGATAGATTTTCAAGCTGTCCGGCCCACATGCGAAGTTCATCATCCTTATCCCAAACAGATTAGGGTGATCGGCGACAAACAAATTCGCCTTGAGTATCTTTACGCTCTGGACCCAAAATTCATTTTCGACAATATCATCAAGTGCAATGTCCTTGAATCGGTGCTCCAGAAAAACCTGCGGTATATAATCCAGGCCCCTAACCTGGCTAAACAAGCCGCCTGAGTTTGAACTGGCCTCAGGATCGAGCAGGACATAATCCCTGCCAATACCCATATACGCCTTGGTGCCGGCTTTCTCAATTCGACTGAGGAACTTATCGCCCTCCCGGTAAAGATCATCCTTGAATTCCTGCTCAACTTGATCTGCATATCGGATAGCTGCCTTTATGCTCTTGCCCGTGAATCTAATCCCCAACCGGGCAAACTCCTCTCGTAGAGCCTGCACAAGAAGCGGCACATCACCGAAATGCAGCACCGGGTTGATCTGCTTATTCTTGTCCAGAGACAGTACGTCGTTTAGAACGTAACCTTCCGACTCGGTGTAGATACAATACTTAAGGTCTGGAGGCTTCTTTTCTCTCTGCTCGATGAAACTGGGATTAAAAAGGTACTCAACCGCAGGGTTTTCATTCAGAACCGCTGCGTGGCCCGTAGCGAGCTTTCTCGCTATGCAGAACTCCGTGCTTGAATTGTCAACGCCGATCTTCGCTATATCTTTATTGCTCTGCGGTGAGACCACAGGGTAAAAGCCAAGCGTGCGCAATAACGCTGCGCTCCAGATGCCTTTTTCTCCGAGCGTTGCTGTGCTTCTCTTAATCCCGACCGTTACGCCCTCGACCTCTGCTGATGAAATTTCATTCAACAGACACCCCTGACGTTTGAAATGCTTTTCATATATCTTGTGGTATCTTTGCACATAGTCGGTCTTTGGTCTCTTTACCGCCTCTGAATTTCCCCGTGGGCAAAAGCCTCCCGTGAGAATCTCATCGTCTTCGATGCTAAAGACCTCGAGCTGACAATCTCTGATACCGCACGACTTATCACCGAAAAGCTCCCGGCATGACACCTTTCGCTTCTCGAAGGGCATATCGATTACATCCCAGCCTCGAAACGCCGAATCATATTTTTTGCCCTGCTTTTCAAACCGCTTAATATGCTCGATGACATCCAGAGCCTGGCCCCATGCACCGAACATCTCCCTGTGCGGGTAGGCCTTTATATTCTTGCCGGTTACCTGCGCAAGCGCAGCAAGAAAAGCCTTGCCCAGAGCCGGCCCACCCTGTGCGGAACACTTCTGGCCCACGTGCTGTGAACCACCGACAAATTTGTAGTAGTAGCTTGCAGCGGTTCCCCGCACTATCGCAGCAGCTATCTCGTCCCTGCTAAAACCCTCTGCGATAAGTCGATTCTCATCCATCTCCATGAATACGCCGCACGTTGAGTCGATGATCGGAACGCGCTCGGCGCGTAGCGCAGCCTCTTGCAAAGAATCCTCTACGTTGAGGTTTATAACATCTGCCATATTCTCAAGTGTTTGGCCCGAACCAGCCTGGCAGCTATAATTCATTTTGGCTTCTTTAACGGTACCTTCTTTATCAAAGCGGGTGAACTTCATATCCTGCCCACCCACCTCAAAAATAGTATCGATGTCCGAATCGTAGTGCTTGACACCGAGGGCGTGGCATGTTATTTCGTCAGTTACTCTGTCTGTTATTTCAATTCCATGATTGTTTAATTCTTCGATTTTCTTCTGACTTATCAGAATCTTCTCATAAAGCTTTCTTGCAGAACCCGTTGCTCCTACACCTCGTATAATGACCTTTTTCTTACATTTACTTAGGTACTTCAAAACATGCTTTAACGATTGCTCAGGATTACCGTGTGTTTTAATATAGAGCTTATCCAGAAGTCTTCCTGTTTTAATTTCAACAAGCGCGCCTTTCGTAGTTGTGCTTCCCCCATCTATTCCCAGTACCACTTCGGTCTTTGGCGAGATCTTGCCCTTTAGATTCTGATCCTCTTCATCGACATCAGCCAAAGACTCATACAAAGCCGGCACAAATGACCTCTTAGCTCTGGTCCTTTGGGCAACCTCCTGAAGCTGCTCAAGGCGTAAAACAAATTTATTGTTCTCCTCTATCGCCCTTAGTGCCGCGCCGATTGCAGCAACATTCGAATAATATTCGGGTAGCTCTATAGAAACGCCGAGCAGATCCGACAAGGCATGCCTTATAATATCGTTTTTGAGCACTCCTCCTGTCGCCACCGCATAGCCGTGCTCTGAACTTCTCATTTCACCTGTTCCAAGCACGTCTATCCTGTAGTTACGCGCGACCGTGTGGAAAAGACCGGCAAGATTATCGTTTCTTTGCGCTCCTTCGTTCTGCTTGTGGATTAGATCCGATTGTATCACAATGCCGCATCTTGCCAAGAATTCGCTCGGCTCTACAGATTGTTTGGCCTCGTGCACGGCCCTGCGTAGCATTTCCTCCAAACGCGTTTGCAGCTTCTGACGATTCCTCTTACTAATCGCCGTTAATTTAAGCTTATCATTTACACCGGTTGTATCCTCAAGCTCTGGTAACGGCACCTCGCCGTGGAAAAGTCTGCGACACTGCTTCTCTATGAGTGTGCCCGAACCACCGCCACACTTAGACCCGGTCCTCCACTCTAAAATGATGCGCTTTCCATTGATTTTATTTAAATTAAAAAAGTATGAATCCTTCGCCCCAATGTGAAAGATGTATTTTGCATCAGGCGCTATTATCTCGGCCCCCTTTGGAATCGCTACGCTATCGTAGATATAGGTCATTCCCTGCATAACCCCACGGAATGGCTCTGAACCGCTGCCTGTAAAGGCCGTGCTGATAATTCTTTCTCCGCTAAACTTCTTTTTTATGTCCCCCCATACTTCAATCAGGGCCCCCATAGGATCACCAAAGTGCATGATCGACTTCGGACAGTAGCTAATGTTCTTATCGCCATCTAAAACGGCGTATTGGATAAAACCGCTGCCGATATCAATCCCAACAAAGAAGCGACCCGAACTGCCTTTACCTTGATTTTTATCTCCTTTTCGAGCCATGCAATAACTCCCACACTCCGCTTATAAGACTACAAAGACACTTTTGTATAATCAAGCATTATAGTGATACTGTTTGGTACAAAACATTAAAAAAGCAGGAGCGCATAGTAACTAAAACAACACTTTCTTTACAAAAATCAAGCTGCTAAAGGAGGTTAAATAATAATAACTGTTACTTTTGTCAAGAAACTAACAGATATGCTAACAACCTCTATACAAAGAGAATGAGAAGAAGAATACCTTTGATATATGCAAATTATGATCTTTTGCATTTGTCGCATTCTTAAACTTAACAATTTCACATGATATATGAATATTACGGAAGTCTATTAAATTAATAATCTTAGTCAAAGAGGATAAGTCTTTGTCATAAACATTAGGTTTTTATATGAAATGAGTTTTTATTATCTATGCATGAGCATAATAATCATAGACTTTTTTTGGAAAAGGATTGCTGGTTGTTGCTATGTCGTGTAAACTACTTTTTTGCTCATTGGTATGAACAGCGACGGGCACAGGCACGTCACAACTCTAATCAGAGAGGTAACTTATGAAAGTTAACTTTAACAGACAAGCTCTTGCAGAGGCGCTCAATTTATTGACGTCTATTGTCCCAAGCCGGACACCCAAGCCTATCCTGCGCTGCGTCCGGGTCAAGGCAAGCAAGAGCGAGGTACGTATCTATGCAACGGACCTGGAAGTCGGACTTTGCTGTCTAATTTCTGAGGCTCAAATAGAGGAGCCTGGGGATATCGTCGTTCAGGCGGATCGCCTATCTGCAATAGTGCGTGAAAGCAGCGAGGATGTATTGGCTGTAAAGGCTGCTGAGGGAACCTGTGAAATAACCGGTGTAGATAGTCATTTCACAATTTACGGACAGGATGCGAAACAGTATCCTGCCGTTCCTGATTTCCAAGGAGACCCAGATGTTGAATTAGGTCTACAGAAATTGCAGGAGGGCATTGTTCAATGCTTGTTCGCTACGGCAAGGGAAAGTAGCCGATACGCGATTAATGGAGTGCTTTGGCAAATCAAGGGTAAAAAAATGAGCTTGGTTGCCACCGATGGGCGTCGTTTAGCACAACGCCGAGTTGCTTTGCTTGCCAGTCCAGAGCAGGCTGAAGGGCGAACGAATATGATTGTACCGGCAAAGGCTATGGTTTTGCTTGAAAAAATCACAGCCGACGATAAGGAAAAAGTTGCCATAAAATTTATTGATAATCAAGTCATAATTAAATGCGCTAATATAGTTATGGCCTCTAACCTCGTAGAGGGCAATTTCCCCAAATATGAGGACATAATACCTAAGGATTACGATAAACGGCTGAAGCTATCCACCGAAGGGGTCCTTAGTGCCGTTCGCCGCGCAGCACTGCTGACCAGTCAAGAGTCGAAAGGCATTAAGTTATCAATCAGCAAAGGGACACTTGTCTTCTCAGGCAGGGCACCGGAAACAGGCGCAGCCGAGGTAAAGATGCCGGTTGAGTATGATGGCGAGAATATCGATATCGGCTTCAATCCGCAGTTTCTCATAGACGTATTGCGGGTGATTCGCACATCCGATTTCGAGATGGAACTGGACCAACCTGACAGACCAGGCTTGATAAAAAGCGGCGCAGATTTTCTTTATGTGCTAATGCCAATAAGTCTTGGCTGAGGCCAACACGCTTCATAGCTTTTTAGTGATTTTCGTTCAACACGCAGGCATTGACGCATCATCGAGACGCGGGATTCTGAAGTTGAGAAATGAATAATAGGAATTTAGACCGGCCAAACGGTAAAGGTAACGACTCGGCAACAAGGCTGGGTGTCATACTAAAGGAGTTTATAGACAATCGGATCCAGCCAAACCAACAAATATCTGAGTCTATAGCACAAATGTGGGAAGAGTTGCTGCCAGTGGAGCTTGCACAACACTGTGAGATATCAGGACTTTCCGGAGGCCAGCTCAAAATCTTAGTGAACTCACCTTGCTATATGTATGAGCTAAGCCTGTGCAGTTCAAAGCTGCTGACAGAGTTGCAGCGGCGATGTCCACAGGTAAGGTTGAAGGAGATTAAGTTTGCTATTGGATGATAAGCTATACCCTGCTGACCGTGCCAAGCATAAGGCTGGAGCGCAATTTTTACAGTTCATCTTACAGCCTTACCGATATTTGAATTGAAACAACGGTGAGTACCATTTTGAAAAAGGGCTTTTATGAAGAGCCATAGATATGATGCAAGCAATATTAAAATATTAGGGGGTGTAGACGCGGTTCGCAAGCGTCCGGATATGTATATTGGCGACCGCGTCAGTGGAGGAATGCACCATCTTGTATACGAGGTCATTGATAACTCTATTGACGAGGCAATGGCAGGATTTTGCGATGACATAGTCGTCAAGATTCACGCTGATGGAAGCTGTACCGTTGAGGATAACGGTAGAGGAATACCGGTAGAAAAGCACAAAGAGGCAAAAATCAGTGCCTTGGAGGTAGTGCTGACAACCCTTCATGCCGGTGGTAAGTTCGACTCTGACAGCTACAAGGTTGCTGGTGGGCTACACGGTGTGGGCGTCAGTGTTGTAAATGCGCTGAGCGAGTGGCTCGAAGCGGATGTGTACAGGGAAGGAAAACACTACCACTTCGAGTGCGCACGGGGTAAAAGCCGTGGCCATGTTAAGGAAATTGGCCAAACCAAGAAACGAGGCACAACAATATCCTTCAAGCCTGACGAGGAGATATTCGGAGAGACTGAGTTTGCCTATGATACCTTGCTCAAGCGGATACGTGAGCTGGCATACTTAAACGCGGGTCTGAAAATAACATTCATAGATGACGGGGCAAATAAAAAGGAGGTATTTAAGTTTGAACACGGAATAAAAGCTTTCGTTGAGCATCTAAACGAGGGCAAAGAAACCCTGCATAAGGACGTTATGTACCTTGCCAGAGATGATCCGGAATCGATGCTGAGCTGTGAAGTGGCGATGCAGTATAATGACGGTTATAACGAGAACGTTCTGGTTTTCGCTAACAACATTCGCAATATCGATGGCGGCACGCATCTGTCGGGCTTTAAGACAGCGTTAACCCGGACGATGAACTATTACGCCAAGAGCAATAATATCTTGAAGGAAGGCCAGGCAACTACCGGCGATGACCTTCGTGAGGGCTTGACGGCAGTAGTGGCGGTTAAGCTATCGGATCCGCACTTCGAGGCTCAGACGAAGGTGCGGTTGACCAATCCGGAGGTCGGTAGTTTCGTTGAGACAACGGTCAATGAGCAGCTCGGTCACTACCTCGAAGAACATCCCGCAGAGGCAAAAAGGATCCTGAATAAAGCAATACAGGCCGCAGCGGCCAGAGAGGCTGCAAGAAAAGCACGGGAGCTAACCAGACGAAAAGGAGCGCTCAGCAGCACCAACCTGCCCGGCAAACTATGGGATTGCGCGAGCAAGGAAAAGGCAGCTACGGAGATATTCCTCGTTGAGGGTGATTCAGCCGGCGGCTCCGCAAAAGCTGGAAGAGACCGAAATATCCAGGCTATTTTGCCTTTAAAGGGGAAGATACTAAATGTTGAAAAGGCACGCCTTGAAAAGATGCTCGCACACGATGAGATTCGAACGATGATTAGTGCTTTCGGAACGGGAATTGGTGTCGACGAGTTCGATGTGGATAAGTGCAGATACGGCAAAATCATATTAATGACCGACGCTGACATTGACGGCGCTCATATCAGAACATTGTTGTTGACATTCCTGTTCAGACAGATGACAACACTTCTCGACAGGCGCATGGTCTACATTGCTCAGCCACCCTTGTATGAGGTCAGGGTTAAGGGGCATAAGAAATCTGAGTATGTGCTCAGCGAATCTGAGATGCGCAAGCGCATGACAGCCCGTGGCCTTGAGGGCACTGAGATGCGGATACGCCATGACCGGGCAGGCGGCAAATCTGCCAAGAGTGGTCGTGGTTCAAAGGCTGGCCAGGAGAAGGTACGGACGGTCTCTGGCAAATGTCTCGTTTCTCTTGTGAAAGTATTAGCTGATGCTGAAAGGGTCATAGCTGTTTTGAGCCGGCGCGGCATTAAATTCGCCGATTTTGTTCAAGCCCATTATGACGGTAGGAGACTACCGCAATTCTTAATTCGTGTGCAAGGGCAAGAGGAAGTATATTTCGATGCCGGTAAGTACGAAAAACGCCTGGAACAACTTGGAGGGCCCCGGCCGGTTAAAGACGCGACCGAATCTGAGTATGAGCAATTGGTTGTGGCTGAGCAGTTGCATGAGGTCGCTCGGCTCAATCAGATTAACGAGAGGTTAAGGGATGAATTTAAACTTGATCTGGCTGATTTTCTGCTCAAGGTCGAGAAGTCTGTTTCGGGCGAAGCATTACCGAGCAAGTTTCAATTGGTTAACGGTGGTGAGACTTATGATGTTGCCGGGCTTAGTGGCATTTGTCCTGCTATCAGACAGATTGGTGCAAAGGGAATCGATATAAAACGATTCAAGGGCCTGGGGGAAATGAACGCCGATCAGCTTTGGGAAACCACGATGAATCCTGATACTAGGACTTTGCTTAAAGTCCGGCTCGACGACGCCGGTGAGGCCGACAGGCTTTTCAGTATACTCATGGGTGATGATGTTCAGAAGCGCCGAGATTTCATCCAAGACCACGCTTTAGAGGTTCAAAACCTCGATGTTTGATTAAGTGCTTCACTTTTAGTAGTGCACATTTTACAGTGATTACACAACGCTTGGAAAAATTCCTCGTGTCCTTTGATAATTGAAGAAGTCTATGTGATGTTGTCGACATCTGTAATGGGGGATAAGTGCTTGTCCCATAAACAGTTAGCAATCCACAGGCAAGACAACACAAGCTCCTTCCAAATCTTGTTGTCATAATAAAAATGTCCTGATTACGGCGAACGTCGTGCAAAAAATCCGACCGTCTGTGGCTGGTTTGGCAAAAACAGGTCTTTGTGCTCTTTGATTGAATGGTTAATCTTTCCAGCCATTCAATCGTGGTAGGACACAAGGGAAAAATTCTGTAAAGCCTTTTTAATTTTTGCTGTTTTTAAGCGTCCTAAAATATAGAAAAAAGTTGCGAACATTAGATA
>CAYSPM010000075.1:0-13277 GCA_964432925.1 uncultured Pirellulales bacterium
TCGGCTTGGCTCGGGACAGGTCTGCTTTTTAAAGGCTTAGCCTTTAATGGCTAAGCCATAAATAGATTTCTCCACGTCGGGTTGCTTCGCAACCCTATGGTCGAAATGACAAAGGCGCAAATATCAAGCACAATTGGTATTACTTGTAGTTTACAAGTACATTTTTAGCGATTCCTTCGGTGATAATCTTCTGCTTAAGAAGTGAGTTTATGGATTCTTCCATAGTAATCATGCCGTGTTTTTTGCCGGTCTCAATTATGCTTCTCAGGAAGAATCCACCTTTTCTCCTTATGACATTCTTTGCAGCGCTAGTTACAACCAGAATCTCACACGCTACCCGTTGTCCCCCGTCAACGGTCGGGACGAGCTCCTGATGAATCACGCCTTGCAGCGACTCAGCCAGAAGGAACCTTAACTGCCCCTCATCTGTGGCAGGGGCATAGCTAACGAGTCTTTCGAGAATCTTGTCTATTGAAATAACGTGCAGCGTTGAAAACACAAGAACGCCGGTTTCCGCTGCCGTTAGAGCAATTTTGATAGTTTCATAATCTCTCATTTCGCCTATGGCAATAACGTCGGGGTCCTGCCTCAAAGCCGCTCTAAGTCCGGTGTAAAAGCTCTGAGTGTCCCTTCCCACCTCGCGTTGTCTTACAACACCTGTCTTATTCGCGTGGACGTACTCAATTGGGTCTTCGATGGTGACAACATGCTTTTCGCATGCGGTGTTTATTTCATCGATCATCGAAGCCATCGTTGTTGTTTTGCCCTGGCTTGTGCTGCCTGTTATTAACACCAACCCTTTGGTCCTTTGCGCGAGGTCTCTGACAACGTTCGGCAGAAGCAACTGCTTTATTGTCCGAGGCTCTGTCGGTAGTATCCTTATTGTTGCTCCAACTTCGCCGTCGAAGTAGCCGATGTTAATACGATACCTTCCGCTTTCTTCCGCCAGCATGAGGTCAAAGTCCAGATTTCTTTCAAATTGGGCGAGCTGCTGTTCTGTAAGTAGCTCAATTGAGATTTGTCTGCTTTGCTCGGCTGTGAGCTTCTCTTTGGTAGCTGGCATAAGCTTTCCCCCAACTCTAAACAATATCGGTGCTCCGGCGCAAATGTGTATGTCGGTCGCATTTTGGCTTTTAGCGTGTTCCAACAACTGTTTTCTGTCAATCATGGTTTGTTCCTTTTCTCTCCATCGGACACTAGCGCGATTGTGCATGATTGCTTATACATAGTTGTAGCATTTGACTGGTTTCGCTACTAATCTTAACTTGCTCACTTATTCGAATAGGCCATACCCAAATAATCTTCTCTTGGTCGGCGATGATTAGCGCATTCTGCTTATCTTTCCGCCGCACGTGCGCAGCAGTTAGAAACTTGCCAAGCTTCTTTTCTTGAGGCATTCCCAAAGGCCAAAACCTGTCACCCTGTCTTCTAAAACGGACGAATAGCGGCGGTTTTACCTTTTCCAGGTCACAATATTCAACTGAGTTATTTTTTGCAACCTTGAATATTTCGAAATCGGTTTGGTTGTATTCGAACGAATTCACCTCAATTAGATACTGGCCAAATTCTGTTCTCCCCGGGATCGTCAGCTTAACACTGTTGCTGAACTGTTCGTCATAACGACACCTTTGCTCGGATCGGGCAAAAATTAGATTACTGCATTCCCTCCGGGCTGTAAGCCTACCTGGCAACTGTATTTCCTTGCCGCTACTGTTTCGATACGCCAGTTGTAATATCCTTCTATAATGCTGCAGCGTCATGTTCCTTTCTCTGCCTCCAATGGCAGTGAGACTTCGCCTTATAAGCTCAAGCTGAACCGGCTCAGATTCGCCGGTAAAACTGGCCAAATTCAGTACAATCTTATCTTGGTCGCGCCGGCTAATCTCCGCCCAGCAGTTATCCGCGTGACTACAAATTAGCCTATGAAATTGCTGCGCAGACTCAGCCAACTCGGACAATTGCTCCAGCAACGGCCCGGCACAGTCTCGTTGAATTGCCGGAAGCAACTTGTGACGAATATAGTTTCGACTATATGTACAATCGATATTTGTGTAGTCTTGGCGCCATCTCAGATCGCACTCCTGCAAATACTCAATAATCTCATCTCGCGTTACACAAAGTAGCGGCCTTACAAACTTGGCTGTCTCATTAAATCTTTTCATTGGCCAGATGCCCGCAAGTCCGCGAAAGCCCGTTCCACGGAGTAGACGGTGCACGATAGTCTCGGCGTTATCGTTCTTTTGATGTCCCGTTGCTATCCAGGTGCAACTCTTGGCTCTGGCAACATCGAGTAGAAATTCAATTCGCACTTTTCGAGCAGCCGTTTCAATAGACAGTTTATTGTTAAAAGCGTACCGTTGCACATTCAATCGCTTAGCGGTTATAGGTAGATTGAGTTTCGATGCCTCCTCGACAACAAAACGCTCATCGATGTCGGCGTCTGCCCCTCGTAGCTGATGATTCAGGTGTGCGCAAAAAAGTTCAGCTTTCAGAAGGCCCTCATCTTTGAGTGCGCACATAACTTGCAGAAGCGCGATTGAATCAGCTCCTCCTGAGACAGCTAATAGAACCTTATCCGGCTGGTCTGAAAGCTCAGTGCGTTGTACATAATCCGCAATCTTTTTCTCGAATTTCACGAGCATTATCAGCCTGATAAGAAGTGCCAGCTTCGGCTGTTACGGTTTTCGCTGGGGGTAAGTCGCACCGATGTTCGCGCATTATTAAAAAAATAGGCCTGGCACGAATCCAGGCCCGCGGTTACACCTCATAAACTTTCACTCTCGAATGCACGTCACCGTTGCGGAGCCCCCTCCTGTGTGCCTGTTAGTTCTCTGATCCGCTCTTGTCCAAATTCTTTCCACTCCTCGTAACGTCCCTCCTTTTTCACGGCTTGCTGGTATAGTTCCAACGCCTCGCTTCTACGATGCAATCGCTTATCAAGAATGTATGCTGCTTTGAATCGCGCAGGATAAATCGTTGCAGCGTCCCACTCATACGCTCTTGTATAGTACGTAAGCGCAATCGTATAGTCCCTGAAGTATTCATAGATTTGGCCTGCTTTGTAAGCCGCATCGTCGATCTTGTCACTCGATGGATATTTCCTTATTAGCTGGTTGTATTTATCAAGAGCCAGACGTAACAACTCAGTGTCTTTGATTAGCGGCACTCGGTCACCTTGGTTGTGAAGTTCCACGGCGTCCATATACAGTACGTCTGCTTCTGGGATCGAAGTGCTCGCTCTCAAATTCGACCCTGCAACTTCAGCATCTATGATGTACTTGTATTGTGGAATAGCGTCCAGTGCCTTCATCTCCTTTTCAGCCCAGCCCAGTTTCCTGTTGTTGCCCATCCTTCTGTAGTAATCAATCAACAGTCCAAGACCTTGCCGGTAAGCCTGCCGGTTGACCGCAATTTGTTCCACAATGTCGGACTCGCTCGCTCCCGCAACTTTCACAACGCCTGCAGAGCCAAGTGATGTCCTTGCGCGATCCGGCATGAGTTGGCCTCTGCCCGTGTCATTCATCCGGCAGCCAACTGCAACATTCAACAGGATTATCAAAGATACGGTAACTATCCTTAGCATAATGGCCTCCTTTCAACCTAAATCATATGCTTTCTATGATTCAGGGTAGAAACAACGGCGGTAAAAACCACCTCGTTCCATTTCCTTGCCATTGAATTCCCTGTAACAACAGCACAAAGTAGAACTAATCTCAATGTGCCCGTCAAGAATAAACTACCCAAAATTTCAATCATATGCTGTTGCAAAACTGTTATTTTTTCTTCACCATCGTCCATGCCCCCCAATAAAAAATTACTCTAAGCCCAACTAAAAACCCTGTTCTTCCGGCCATAGGCCAATGTGTCTCGGACTGCACATGCGAGCACCTGACTGCTTAGACGGCTGCCGGGGCGACTTGTTTATTACGGGACAGCGTCAGATCTCTTGCTATTGCCAACATCTTGAAATATCGTAGCACGGTCGAAAAAATGTAAATATTCAGCGAAAATACATATTCTGCCGAACATTACGATTAGAGACCGAAGGATTTGCTCAGAATTATATTCGCTTTTACGGCCGCGTTCTGATCGCGACAACATCTTGGCCAAATCCTGATGGACCAGAGAGACCAATTGAGGATTATCGTCCAATAGTTGTAAGATGATTTTGTATTTTTCTCGGTATTCGTTCACGACTTTTAGCCTTGATTGACAAGAGAAATCAAAGTATTATTATTCATTAGATTTTGTTCTCATTTGCCTGCTCCTTTCTCATTGGTTTTTTCTGTAACCGAATGATAATCGGAGCAGTCTTTTTTTGAATAAAATTTTATATAAAATCGTTTCCGCAACAGGAACTAAGTAGAGCAATTGTGGCTTCGTAGTTGAGCAAGGCGATGTTAAAGCCCTCATCGACGCCATTCTTCGCCTTTACGAGGATCGCCAGCTATGTACCGCTATGGGGGAAAATGGCCGTGCCGCCATAGACCGAGAGTACAACGTAAGGCATGCTGCTCAAGAATACAAATCTCTCATCAAAGCGCTTCAGTGTCAATGCTAAGTTCATAGGGAGGCATTATTAAAATCATAAAAGATTTTTGGCGATAGCTGACAAAAGATTCATTGGGAGTCACCTATACTAACGCGAGCAGACTTCCTTATTTGTAGAGTGAGGCTCAAGTACTACGAGTTCAATTAGAGTGCTACGTATGATTATATCATTGGCGACCTGCTAATCTCAATATTTTGCGAACAAATTATCTAACAGAGTGAACAACGAACTAATCCGACATGGACTTTATAGCTCATCTGTCGGATTTTTTAGTTATCGTTAGCAAAATTTATTCAATTAATCGCATAGGACTTGACGATAATACAAATTGCTGGGGTTAGTTTTTTCAAGCCATCCGGGCGTAACACGGCAGGTCAAATTTATGTTAGTGATTTTGATGTCTGGCTGAATAGCTCGGCAAGTGCTATATATATTCGTCAAGCTTGGCGTTGTCTCAAGGCAGTACTTGCAATTGTGGAACAACTGGTTATTATACCTATGAAGCCCCAAATTACTTAAATTAGGGATGACGGGTCGTCAAAAAAGGACTGTGTTTTATCTCAAATTATTTCTTTCGTCACAAGAGGACTTTTATCTTGCAACTGCTATTTTCAGTTCTATAATTACCACGTGGATTTTAGGAAAGACTTTTAGATGGCAAGGAGTTTGGCAGGAATAGTTTCCGAGTGCTGGCTGAGCAGGACAAGTAGCAACCGGTAACAAAAAGATTTGTATCTTTTTTTGCAGAGATGGAGCGCACAATGGAGCAAGGAGTGCACATTGGGCAGGCCCGCGATAGGGGGACGAAGACAGCACACAATTTCAAGGCTGTAAGAAGTGATAATGACAATTCAGACTGTGTTGTTACTGATAGGGTAACTCAAACAACCATCCAAGCCGAAATAGCGATTAGTTCTCCGGACTCAATAGAAGCATCGATTTTTAGAGGTCATGAGTTCTTAATAAGGGGTTTTGATATCTTCGGTTCGGTTATAATTTTTCTTTTTGCCTTACCGGTAATGCACATTGTTGCTTTATTAATCAAGATATTTTCGCACGGGAGTGTTCTATATAAACAGCAGCGCGTCGGAAGAAATGGTAGGATATTCACGTTATACAAGTTTAGGACGATGGTAAACAATGCTGAGCAGCACACAGGTCCAGTACTTGCGACAGAGGATGACTCCCGTGTGACCTCGATTGGAAGGATCTTAAGAAGAACGCGCCTTGATGAGCTGCCGCAGCTTTTCAATGTTCTGCGCGGGGATATGAGCCTTGTCGGGCCACGTCCTGAACGCCCGTTTTTTGTCGACAAGTATGAGGAGCTTCAAGGTACAAGATTGTCTGTAAGGCCGGGCATCACCGGCCTGGCACAAGTGAGAAGTTTCTATAACCTAAAGCCCAACCACAAAATAAAATACGACTATCTATACATACAGAAACGTTCTCTTCTGTTGAATCTCTCCATCTTACTGCAAACCATCCCCGTCCTCTTCACCAGGAAAGGCTGGTAGGAGAAGCGTTTTTAGATTGTTCTGTCGCCGTCCGAAATAGACTTTCGAAAAGTAATAAGAAAGCTCGTGAGCACAGCTCTCGTGGGCTTTTCATTATTTACAATGACTCCCCGTGTTTTCACAGCTTTTTTATCTGCGTGGCAACTCACCAATTCAATGCCTATCGCACGATAGTGTGCTGCTCTGTTTGCTGGTCCTTTAGACGTTTAATATTCGGATACCTGTAGGTACTCCACTTCGTACCAGCTATATGCCTAAGTCTGACACAGCCAACATCAACGCACTGTTTCCATCCGGGAAACACCCTACCGCATTTGTCCTTCGCCGAATTGCTTATATCCAACCAAGTTGCCAAGATTCTTGCTTTTATACCCGCCGGAGGTGCGCTTTCATATAATCAGTTTAAGGAATTGTAGGTGGATTTTCTATGCAGCCAAGGGCTTATTTGACCATAATTGCTCCCATCTGTCGTTTAACCAAATGGCCCGCTTGGCTAACATTGAACTGCTCTTAATAGCTATTTTTACTTGTGCTCTTCATTTGCAGGTCCTTTCAAAAAGACTCCTTTTTCCCTTAATGAAGAGCAAATCTCATACCTACAAACATGGCATGTACCTCCCAAGGATTTAGCGATGACTTGCTTTGAATTGTGTAGTTGATTCGGGTATAATTGGGGTCGAAATCGCAAATGTACAGCCAACCACATAAGGGCAGAAAGATATAACAAGGACATGGGATATTAAAGGTACTTTATGCGGCGACGGAAGGGTTTTACTCTGATTGAGTTGTTGGTGGTGATCGCCATCATTGCGTTATTGATGTCGATCCTGATGCCGGCGATGGCGCGGGTCCGCAAGCAGGCTCGTGCGGTGGCCTGTCAGTCCAATCTGCGGCAATGGGGGGCGATTTTCGTGATGTACACGGACGACAACGACGGTTACTTCCCCAGGCGGACGGGATCGTCCGGACGATGGATCAATGTTTTATTCGATTATTACTACCGCGAGGACAAGATACGCGTCTGCCCGATGGCAAGGAAAATTGCCTTTCCGCAATATCCACCTGGGGCAAGTGATACTTTAGTGGTCGGTGGCGGGCCTTTTACGTCCTGGGGCAGGTTGAGCGCGGATAACGGGCGACCATCAGGGACATGGGGAAGTTACGGCATAAATGGGTGGGTATACAATCCGGGGGAGGATCCACTTATTGGGAAACCAGCCCAGTACTTCTGGAAAACACCCAACTTACGTGGAACTGCGGAGATACCGTTATTTCTGGATTGCTGGTTCTGGTGCGGCTGGCCCGATGATACCGACACACCACCAAGCTACGACGGACAACGGTGGGCTGGCGATGAAGACTCCATGCAGCGTTTTTGCATCGACCGACATCATCAGGCGATCAACGGGGTGTTCCTCGATTACTCGGTACGAAAGGTTTGGCTCAAGAGCCTCTGGCGACTCAGATGGAGCAAGCGCTTCAACGTCAACGCTCCGCAGCCGGACTGGGAAACCGAGGCACCCTGGATGGCGCATTTCAAAGACGGCTAACGCTACCCTATTTGCTTAAGAGTTTTGGTGAATCCGCATTTTTGCATTTTGCTATTGTCTTCTTGCTTTTCCCGACAATACTAACCATAATGTTACCAGTATTGGTAGGGTGTGCTCAGCACACCACAACCATCTGGATTAGCAACCGACGAGATACGCTTCACGATATACACGATTCGTGAGGCAGCCTTGTGGCTTTAGAACATCACGATCACGTGGGGACGAGGTTGTTGTCCATGAATGAGACAGAAAAGAAAGGTAGGTGGATAGCCTTTGGGTTGGGAGCCCATCAGGTATTCATTGGCCTTGGCGGCGTAGCTGGAGGTGTTGGACTGGTCTCGGAGCCCAGTAGCGCCAACCTCGGATTGCCTTTGGAGTTGCTTAGTGAATCTCCTTTCTCCGATTACCTCATCCCGGGGATCGTTCTGCTTGTGGTCAACGGCGTCGGGAGCCTGGCCGGAGGCGTTTTGTCCTTCTTCCGGTATCGACATACAGGTGAGATTGCTGCCGCATTAGGCGCTTTCTTGATTATGTGGATCGTTGCCCAGGTCTGGTGGATTGGGCTCTTACACTGGCTCCAACCGTTGTATTTCGGCTTCGGCGTGGTGGAGTTGACACTGGGATTGCTGCTGTGGAGACCTTTCATGCGGTTCACTAAAAACTATGCCTTATACCAAGGTCATGCAGAGATCGCCAAATAACTATGCGCTGCGGCTGACGTACGCCGTTAGCTGAGATTTTGGTCCACCTTTGCTAAAGCTACGGTGGATCTTCGATCTTAGTGAAAGGAGAAGCTATGAAAGTAATTCGACAAATTGGCTCGCTGGCCTTCGTGCTTGGGTTGTTCGTAACAATTTTTGCAGGGGTTCCGTGGCACGTGGTCACTGCCGATGATCCGGTCGTGCCCTGGTGGCTGCGGATAGCAGTCTTCTGCCTTTTAGGCGGTATCCTTGTGGTCCTGCTGACAGTGGCTCTCGAACAAAAGACAGGCAAGAGGGCAGCAGAGGCGCCACTGCTTGTTGAGTCTGACAGTACGGTTCTGCTATTGAATTCCGCAGAAGTGCCCAGCCGACAGACACGTGAGATTCTCGGTCTCGTCCAGGGCCATACGGTATTTGCTATCTGGCTTGGCAAAGACCTATCCGCATTAGTCAGACTTGTCCTGGGCGGCGAATTGACTGAGTACACAGAGATGATGGGAAAAGCTCGGCAGGTAGCTACTGACAGGATGACCGCCCAAGCTGCAAAGATGGGCGCCGATGCAATAATCAATGTTCGCTATATGACTACGAGCGTTGTGGGTAGTGCCGCTGAACTATTAGTCTACGGCACGGCTGTCAAGCTCAGTGAATAGATCGCCTTGCGGGCGGATATTGATAGATGGGAGATTGCTGCCTTATGCCATGCAACACACAAGCTAACTAGCGGCTCAAGCGAGACCGCCCACGCGGGCTGCTTAGCTCCATCGTTATGCAGGCAAGAACAAATAGTCACGTAGTGCGGGCAACGCTTTGCCCATGCGGTTGATTCATCAATACAGATTGAGCACAGAGGGCTATTTTTTCACTTTACCGCTGTTCAGCGGAACTGTAGACTTGATCGGCCAATAACCGGTCCAAGAAACGGTTAGACGTAAGAACGCATAGAAAAGCAATACTGAACAAGTGGAGGCAACACTAATGAACACTCCAACGAGAATGCTGATAGTGGCGACAATTGCGGGGATGCTGATGCTCACCTCGCAAAGCCGATCTGCGGATAAGCCCAGGTTAGTTTCCGCCGGGCGAAGTGTGGTGAACTTCAACAGCGACTGGAAATTTATCAAGGGCGAATTATCTGGGGCTGAGAAACCTGACTTCGATGACTCGGCGTGGCAAACTGTGAGGCTGCCGCACGACTGGGCGATCTCAGGACCATTCAATCCAAGAGAAAATGGTTATGCTGGAAAACTGCCCTGGAAAGGAGTCGGCTGGTATCGCAAGACATTCAAGCTCGATAAAAAAGCTGATAGCGATAAGCGAGTGTATTTTGATTTCGATGGTGTGATGGCTTTTCCAAAGGTCTTTATCAACGGCCAACTTGCAGGTGAGTGGGATTATGGCTATATGTCATTCCGTGTAGATGCCACGCCTTATGTCAAGTTCGGTGTTGATAATGTGATTGCGGTCATAGTTGATACCCGCAAGCATGGCACACGATGGTATCCCGGCGCAGGGATATATCGCAAGGTGACAATGACTATCTGTGAGTCGGTGCATATAGCTCACTGGGGCACGTTTATCACAACGCCGGAAGTAAGCGAAGATTCAGCAACGGTTCGAGTACGCTCTACCATCGAGAACCATCTCGATACAGCATCAGAAGTCACTGTTGAGGTCGAACTGCTCGATCCTATCGGCCGAAAGGTAGCGACGGGCAAAAAGAGCGAGATCGTGCCAGCCGGTAGTTCGCGCGAAGTAGACCAGTCGTTTGTTGTATCCGATCCTAAGCGATGGGACATCACTGGTCCTAAACTGTACACTGCTAAAACCGTTGTTAGACTTGGTGGTGATGTTGTAGATTTGGAATTGAACACCTTTGGTATCCGCACGTTCAAGTTGACAGCTAATGATGGATTTCATCTAAACGGCCGGCGCGTACAGCTCTATGGCGTAAACCTGCACCACGATCATGGGCCGCTCGGAGCAGCTTTTTATACCCGGGCTATGGAGCGACAGCTCGAAATCATGCGCGACATGGGCTGCAATGCCATTCGCACCAGCCATAATCCTCCTGCGCCGGAATTACTCGATCTGTGCGACCGGATGGGATTTGTGGTGTGGGATGAGGCTTTTGATAAATGGGATGATAAGGCTGGTCGAATCGATGGTCAGCCGCCATTAGAGGAGTATGGCGAAAAACAAATTCGCAACCTTGTGATGCGTGACCGCAATCATCCATGTGTCATAGCTTGGTCGATCGGCAATGAGATTAACAACCAGCCTTATGATAAGGAAGGTAAATCGCCCGAACGGGTGAAATTTATGGGTGATTTCGTGCGCAAATATGATCCAACACGTCCGGTTGGATTGGTCTGTCATGTCCCAAATACGGTTGACCAGCCGATCCTTGATGCGTTGGATTTTACAGGCTGGAATTACATGCGCAGATATGCCAGGTACAGAGAACGTTATCCAGATAAGCCCATAATCTACAGCGAGTCAGCTTCGACGCTTAGCACGCGAGGCTTTTATAATCTGCCATTGCCTGACAGAAAGACCGATTATCCTCAGCAACAACACCATGTTGATGCTTACGATCTAAATGCCGCTGCGTGGTCGGATATTCCGGATGTCGAGTTTAAGTTGATGGAGGACGACAGTTTCGTGGCTGGCGAATTTGTCTGGACAGGCTTCGATTATCTTGGTGAGCCGACGCCTTTTGTGCAAGAAGCGCGAAGTTCTTACTTCGGTATCGTGGACCTCTGTGGCATTCCCAAGGACCGCTTTTATCTATATCGTAGTTACTGGCGACCGGACACGACTACTGTGCACATTTTGCCTTTCTGGAACTGGCCTGACCGGGTCGGTCAAAACGTGCCTGTTTTTGTGTATACTAATGGTGATTCAGCCGAGTTGTTCCTGAACGGAAAATCGCTTGGCCGTCGAACAAAGTGTGTTCAGCCTGAAAGGCCGATCAACTTCGCGCAAGGCAAGTCTGCGACAGCAAGTTCTGCCCAGTCTGAAGTTGGCAATATCGCTGCAAATGCGAATGATGCCGATCGCTCCACGCGTTGGTGCGCAGCAGAAGCTGGAAAAGAGCAATGGTGGCAGGTCGACCTAAGTGACGTTCAGTCAATCCGGTATATAGCTATCGAGTTTGAGAATGAGGAAAAGAACTACGGATATGAAATAAAAGTCTCCACCGATGCTTCAAATTGGGAGACGGTTGTTATCAAGAACACAAGCAGGCGTCCCAGGTGGGGTGGTCCGCGACGAATATTCCACAAAGTCAATGCGCAAGCCAAATATGTTAGAATCGAATTTACCGATCTGCAGGAAGGGACCTGGGCCAGTATCCGAGAGTTCGGCGTTTACCCAGAAAAGGTAGAATCGGGCTATTATGCGCCGACCTACAAGTACCGCTTGCGATTCAATGACGTGGTATATGAGCCGGGTGAACTCAAAGCGGTCGCTTACAAGGACGGTAAAAAGATCGGTGAAGCGGTTATGCGCACAGCGGACGAGCCGGCCGCGATTCGCCTGACACCTGATAGAATCCAATTATTCGCTTCCGGTGAGGACCTGTGTTACATTTTGGTTGAGGCTGTTGACGACAAAGGCACGCTTTGTCCGTTGGCAGACAATATGATTAAGTTCAAGGTTGATGGCCCCGCCGAGATTGCAGGCGTTGGCAACGGCAACCCCATGTCACTTGAACCGTTCCAGGCGGATTATCGAAAGCTGTTTTATGGTAAGGCTATGTTGATTTTACGAATCAAGGAGGATGAAGCAGGCACCGTGCGTGTGATTGCTGAAAGTGAGGGCCTTAGGTCGGCAACTGTCACTGTGCGGTCTCGATAATTAAACCTACAATTTTATTAGTATGACGGTTACAAAAGAAGGAGGCACTTCATGCGTATAGCATTTAAAATGGCAGTAAACAAGGGCATGGAAGATGAATACAAAAAAAGACATAACCCAATATGGAAAGAGTTAGAAGATACTTTGAAAGAACATGGAGTCATTACTTATTCAATATTCTTAGACCAAACTACTAACGAGCTATTTGCTTATGCAGAAATTAAATCAAAAGAAAAGTGGGATAAAATCGCACAAACTGATATTTGCAAAAAGTGGTGGGAGTACATGAGCCCCCTGATGCCAACGAACGAAGATAAAAGCCCAAAGTCGATCGAGTTGAAAGAAGTTTTCCATATTTAGATCTCTAACAGGACGCTTTGGTCGATTCGAATGCGTTTTTTATTTAACATGTTGAATCCGATGTTAAAAATTTGGCTAACAGCGTCTTATACATATCGTGATTAGTTCATGCGCTTTTGGGGTTTTGGTCGATATAGTTCACAGTGCCATTGAAATAAGGTACTCAAACTGACCGATTCCTTGTGTCATTGCTGCGCAGAGCCTGCCCTGAGCGCTAGCCGAGTGGGCGGAAATCCATTAAGTTTTAAGCAAATTGGATTCCCGTTTTCACGGGAATGACAAAGTGTGATATGTTGTTGTCAAATAGCTGTTCACGTTGGTTTTCAATTAAAATTCGGTTAGTTTGGTAAGGTAATTATTTAGCAAGGATGCTGCTATAAATCTCGAAGCTCATCACACGTCACAACAGTTATTGAAGTTGTATAAGTCCCAACCCAATCCCAGGCTTGCCCATAGGATTCACGGTATCCGTCTTGTTGCGGTTGATGGATGATGCAAGGCTGCACTTGATCCTTATGTGGTTAAATCCGTGTGCCGAGTGAAATATACTGAACGCATATTTAATCACAATTGCTATTAGCTGTTATCATGGCATAAACGCAGGTTTCTATGGCTGACAAAACCGCAACAAATTTGACATTGAATAAATTCCCACGATCGTGGTATGATTACATTGTATAGCTACACGCGATTACCCGTTTTTTAATGGTTCCAGTGGTATTTTTCCGAGCCTTAGCTG
>CAYSPM010000076.1:0-13197 GCA_964432925.1 uncultured Pirellulales bacterium
TCGAAAAGAGGTAAATATACTCCAAGAAGAATCAAGCCAATGAGAACTCCCATTGAAAGAGTCAAAGCTGGCTCGAGCTTGACAAGTAACGCGCTGGTTGCTCGATCGATATCCTTATCCAGAAAGTCAGCAGCTTTGTTGAGCATGTCCGGGAGGACCCCGGCTTGCTCACCTGAGTCAGCTAACTGGATAAGCATTGGTGGAAAAATATCGTTAGCTTTTAGAGCTTTAGTAAGAGTATTGCCTGCCTTGATTTCCTGCTGCACTTGTCTGGTGATTTCGGTCATTTTGTGGTTATTGGCGACAACACTTGCAACATCCAGGGCTTCTACAAGCGAGACGCCGACAGAAGCGAGCATCGCAAAGGTTCTAGTGAATTTTGAGACGACAACCATACGGCTCAGCTTGGAAAAGACAGGCAACTTCAGCTTGACGATGTCCCATTTTGCTTTAATTTGTGGACTCTTTATGAGTCTCCGAATAAAGACTGCTATCAGAGCAATGACAATCAGAATAGCCCACCACCAATGTCTGACCAAATAACTTAAGTCCACAAGAGCTTGAGTTGCTACCGGCAAAGGGACGTGCAGATTTCTATAAAGCTGTGAGAATATGGGCACAACAAAAACTAAGAGACAGGCAACAACTATAAAGCAGACAATGCCAACAACGATAGGATAAACAAAGGCAGATGTGGCTTTTCGCTTTATCTCGGCCTGCTTTTCCAGGTAGCTGGCGCTCATCTGTAGGGAGGTAGCGAGTTTGCCGCCTGTCTCGCCGGCTTCGAGCATGCCCAGAAAGAAATCCGAGAATGTGTCCGAATGTTTTCTAAAAGCATCTGTCAGGTTTGAACCTGTCTCTATGCTTTGTTCTATATCGGCGATAATTGCCCGAAAGCCTTGATGCTCGGTTTGTTCCAGCAGAGTCTCCAGACATCGTGTCACGGGTAATCCAGCCGAAACCATGCCAGCGAAGCGATAAGCAAAGGCTACAACATCACGTTGTTTGATTTTTGTTCGCCCTTTTGTGGCTTTTTTTACCCGGTTTGCGCTTTTAAGAGAGTAGCCTACCTTTGTAAGTTCTTGACGTAATTGGGCAACGGTGGCAACGTCACTGTAGGTGCCGGAGAATTCATTTCCTGCTTCGTCTATGGCGGTGTACTCGTAAACCGGCATCACTTTCCCCTTGTATCGACGACTCTCATTAGCTCATCCAGAGTTGTTGCGCCGCTGAGAATTTCATTAACTGCGCTCTTTCTAAGTGTTCTCATTCCCTCCTTGATTGCCTGCTTCTTTATTGCATCGTCATCGCTTCCATCAAGTACCATTCTGCGGATTTCAGCAGAAATGGGCAGTATCTCGTAGATGCTTTTTCTTCCATGATAGCCGGTCTCGTAGCAGCCTTTGCATCCCACTGCCTTAGTAAGTTTTACGTTTTGCTGCTTGTCAGTTTTGCCGAATATAATCTTTAGCTGGTCCGCCGATGGCTTAAAAAGTTGTTTGCATTTGGGGCAACATTTCCTCATAAGCCTTTGTGCGACAGTTCCTAAAAGAGCTGAGCCCACAAGGAACGGTGGGATGCCCAGGTTGATAAGCCGTGAGATTGCGCCTGCTGCGTCATTGGTGTGAAGTGTGCTTAGTACAAGATGACCCGTAAGAGCAGCACTGACAGCGATTTCAGCAGTCTCGAAGTCGCGGATCTCGCCTACCAGTATAACATCGGGATCCTGTCGTAGAATACTGCGCAATGCAGACGCAAATGTCAGGCCGGCGGCGGGCCTGATTTGTACCTGTGTGATGCCATTGAGACGGTACTCGACGGGGTCCTCGACGGTAACGATGTTTCTTTCGGGTGTATTGACCAACTGCAAGACAGAGTACAACGTTGTTGTCTTGCCGCTACCGGTGGGGCCGGTTAAAAGTATCATTCCATAGGGATTGCTGACCAACTCTCGGAATTTCTTGTTGTCCTCCGGAGATGTGACGACGGTGTCGAGTAACCACCTGTCGGCATTTTTATCAAGTATTCTAATGACAATCTTCTCACCTCCAACGGCCGGTAAAGATGATATTCTCAGGTCATATTCTTTTCCATCGTGTCTGGTGGTAATGTGTCCATCCTGAGGTATTCTTTTCTCGGAGATATCCATATCCGACATAATCTTGATGTGCGAGACGACTTCAAGCTGGGCAGAAGCAGGCACAGATATTGCACTTCGCAGAATACCATCAACACGGTAGCGTACTTTCACATCATTTTCCTGGGGCTGAATGTGTATATCGCTTGCCCTTGCATCGATGGCACCTTTAATGATCGAAGAGACAAGCTTTGTAATGGGATCATTGGCAACACGAGTTGATATTTGCTCCTGGTCATGCTTCTTGGGCTTGCTCGAATCGGCTTTGAGTCGCATCGAAACTATGGCTTGTTTCGTCACGTTCGCTACATCGAAATGGTAATGTATGGCCTGTCTTATAGCACTGGGCGTAGCAGCTACAGGAGTTACCTTATATCCGGTTTTTGTTTCGATCTGATCCCGGACAGGCAGGTTCAGAGGAGAACTCATCGCGACGATTAGCTGATTGTTTTGTTTTTTGAGCGGTATTATATTGTGTTCGTTAGCTATCTCGTAAGAAATCAGGTGCGCTGCCATTGGGTCGACCATATCCGGTGAGAGAGTGATAAACTCTATTTTGTTTGTAGCTGCGATGACCTTTGTGAACTGTTCTTCGTTGAGCAGATTTTGTTTTTTGAGTAAAGTGAGTAAGTTTTGTCCGGTCTCCTTGTGCTGTTTGAGGACAACCTTAAGAGTCTCCTCATCAATGAGATTCTCTTCTATAAGAAACGATATGACAGGATCCTGCTTTTGCATAGCGCTATAACCTAATAAAATGCGACTTACAGATTAAATTTGTATCGACACGGTTGTAGTGCGACTTAATGACAAAGAGGTATTGATTAAGACTGGCAGGTTCAGGTTTAGAGGACGAGCCCGATAATAATTATTGAGGAAAATAGCGTTTACAAGAGCAGACGACCGCATAGATTCGAGCGGCTGAGGCTAATGAAAAGGATTGTCAACGGCGCCAGGCATGGTATCCTTGTAAGGTGTTGGTTACTAGGTTTTTACTTGACTTGAGCTAACATTCTGTCGATACAATAGTTAGAATTTTCTGCTGCAAGGTTGATAAGACGACTACCCTGCAAAGTGAGCGATTCTTAGGCACAATCAATGCGCAAAAGGGGCATATATTTACGGATAAGCCTTGGCATAGTGGCTGGAGGTATTGTGCTTTTGGCGCTGGTCATGGTTTATGGTCGAACTGTGCGTATAGAAGAAGTACTGGTAGCCTATAAACCCGAGGCAGAATATGAGGGACTCACAATCCACTACCCGCTTGACGGGACGCTTTTTCCACAAGAGATAGTCCCGCCGACGTTTCGCTGGGAAGATGATAAATCGAAAGCATGGCTCATCACAATTAAATTCAGCGACGATAAGGGGCCGTTGAACTACATTACGCGTCGTGTTAAGTGGGTGCCTGAGCCAGAAACTTGGGAAGGTATAAAGAGGCGATCGTTAGAAAAATGGGCGGACATCACCATAATGGGTGTGGCAAGGTCGAAACAGGTAAGAATCCTTTCAGAAGGCAGGCTCAAGATTAAGACATCAAAGGACGAAATTGGTGCTCCTCTTTTTTACCGCGAGGTGAATCTTCCGTTTGTCGATGCGGTTATGGATCCTTCGCACATACGATGGCGCTTTGGGTCAATTTCTTCGCCGAAGCCACCTCCGGTTATTCTGACAAATCTTCCAGTTTGTGGAAACTGCCATTCATTTACCAGAGATGGTAAAACTCTGGCGATGGATGTGGACTATGCAAATAGCAAAGGATCATACGTTATTACGCGGGTCGCAAAAGAGATGGTGCTGGCAACCAGTGATATCATCACCTGGAACGACTATAAAAAAGAAGATGGAGAACAGACATTTGGTCTTCTTTCTCAGATGTCCCCCGATGGGAGGTACGTAGTTAGTACAGTCAAGGATAAGTCTGTGTTTGTTCCAAAACCGGGTTTGGCTTTTTCACAACTGTTTTTCCCAATAAAGGGCATTTTGTGTATATACGACCGTCAAGAGCAAAGATTTTTTTCGCTTTTCGGCGCGGATGATCCTAAATACGTCCAGAGCAATCCGTCCTGGAGTCCGGATGGCAAATACATTGTTTTCGCCAGGTCCGAGGCGTACAAATTAAAGCACACACAAGGTTTGGGTAAAGTGCTTTTGACCCCGGAAGATTGCAAGGAGTTTCTGGAAGAAGGAAAGCTGTTCTTGTTCGACCTTTATAGAATTCCATTTAACGAAGGTAGAGGGGGTATAGCTGAACCTATCGAGGGTGCTTCCAATAATGGCATGAGCAACTTTTTCGCGAGGTATTCCCCTGAAGGTAGGTGGATTGTGTTCTGCAAAGCTAAAAGCTACATGCTGCTTCAACCTGACAGCGAACTTTATATTATTCCCGCTGAGGGTGGCCAGGCTCGAAGGCTTGAGTGTAATACAAGCCGAATGAACTCCTGGCATAGCTGGTCACCGAATGGTAAATGGTTAGTGTTTTCTTCAAAGGTAAATTCAGACTACACTGAACTATTTCTGACACACATCGACGAAGATGGACGAAGCAGTCCTGCGGTGTCACTGTCATATTTAACCTCTCCAGACCGCGCGGTCAATATCCCGGAGTTTGTGAATTGTGAGCCCACCGCGATTGTAAAGATCAAAGAACAGTTTTTAAACGATTACTCCTTTGTCAGGGCTGGGAATGAGTTCTATAAGCACGGTAAGCCAGATGACGCCATCGAAGAATACAATAACGCACTGGAACTTAATCCTACCAATGTAGAGGCCCATCAGAAGCTCGGATTTCTTTGGTATCACGTCAAGGGCGAATATGAGCAAGGAATACAGCATATGATGACCGCTTTACGTCTCGACCCTTTCAACGTTAAAGCGCATCATGACATAGGAATGGCTCTACTATACCAGCAGAAGATTGACCAGGCTATTGCGCATCTGTCGGAGGCGCTTCGTCTGGCACCGAGGGGCATCAATAAACAATATAATGCGGTGGATATGAATTACCAGCTCGGGCGAGCGTTGCATCTTAAGGGAGACTTGCCAGCGGCGTGCACTTATCTGGGCAATGCGGTGCAGCTTGATCCTAACAACGCCGAAGTTCACTATACCCTTGCAGTGGTGCTGGCTGAACAGGGTAAGATGGATGAAACCTTTAAGCATTACTCGACGGCGATGCGTCTTAATCCAAAGGTAGATAATTCGGCGGCACTTCACTACCTTCTGAGCGTGCACTACGCCAAAAAGGGTCGTTTTAATGAGGCAATTTTATCGGCTCAGACAGCCTTAAAACTGGCACAAGCTAGCGGCGAACACGAGGTTGCAGCGAAAATCAAGCAGTTGATTGAATTATATAAACAGAGGCTCGGGAAAAGGCGATAAGAGATAATATGACCTTTTTAAGAGCAGACTTTTCAAAGAGAGCTATTTAGTGTAAACTTGAGTTCAGTCTTTAAACTCAAGAATATTTTATATGACCTAATTGTCCGAGCATGGGTGTATCTTTTGTAATTGAATAAAAGGTTGGTGAATCGCGGATAGAGGGTTGAGCAAGTACGTATGCATGCAAAGTTAGATATACGCAGTATTGAGTCACCTGTCGCTTCGGAAATCTATATTACGGCGACACCTGGAGAGAATGCGTCCGTAGAGAACCAGGCACAGGAAATCTTCAATGGCATCCGAGATATAGTACGCTCGAAAAAGGCGTATATCCTCCAGGAGCGCATTTTTGCAAGCGCAGAAGTAATAGAAGCCCTACGGGCTGCGCGTGGACGGGCATACGGTGATAGTGATGCCGATGTAAATCCAAGCTATTTAATTAGCGATGTGGGGACATCCGGGCCTATTGGTGAAGTGCAGGTCTATGCAATCAGTAGTGATAGTAAGCCAGAGATTATTAGCGTAGATGGTATACGCCGTGGGAGGATCCTTCGGTTAGCGGATCACACGATACTTACACTGTCAGGTATATCAGTTGGTAAGTCCGGAAGTGCCACTACGCAAGCACGGGCAATGCTGGAAAGGGCAGAGTCGGCTTTGAAGAAATTCCAGTCTGACTTTCTGTCTGTACCGCGCACCTGGATGTGGCTTTGCGATATTCTAAAGTGGTATGACGATTTCAACCAAGTAAGGAACGATTTCTTCAAAGAGCGTGGGCTCATCGGCGAAGGGACACGCCAATCGATGCCAGCAAGCACGGGTATCGGGCTGTGTTCGGACGACGGCAGTAAGTGCGCAATGGATCTGATAGCGGTGCTGGAGCCGGCCGGCTCGACTGAGTACCTTGCGGCTGTGGGTAAGCAACAGTGTGCACTGGAGTATGGCTCGGCGTTCTCACGGGCTTCACGAGCGCTCACGCCAGCAGGCCAGACGGTGTTTGTCTCCGGGACCGCATCGATCGATGCCAACGGCGTTACTACGAACATAGGAGACGCAGCGGCCCAGATAAATACAACCATAGAAAATGTACGAGCTGTTCTTAAGGATATGCATGCAAAGGACGAGGATGTGGTGCACGCTGTAGCTTATTGTAAGACAACGGAAGTGGAACAGATATTCCGGGGCGTTAAGGATGATCTTCCCTGGCCTTGGGTGACGGCGATTTGCGATATATGCCGGCCTGACCTGTTGTTCGAGGTCGAAGCAACGGCTGTTATGAGCACAAAGACTTGATAGGTTAAGGCTCGTTGGCCTTAGAGTTTTTCACTGCTGACTGTATCGAGTACCAGCGGAGATTCCTTTTGAGATCGAGATATTGGGGCTTCGGCTGTGCGCGTGTCAGAACCATGGCTTGGGGCCGAAATATGTCCGGGTGGTGAAAACTGCTGGGGTTAATTTTCTTGCAATAGCTGCCTGTTGATTGTAAGCTAACCGCGCGTTGATAAAGGGATTTTTTCCCTTTTGGTTTAGATGTGGTATTTGTTAAAATCACTGCGATCAAGTGATTTTTTTGTTTTGGCGGCGTAGCCAAGTGGTCTAAGGCGACGGTTTGCAAAACCGTTATTCGCCGGTTCGAATCCGGCCGCCGCCTTTTGCGAGAACTCTTTTGCCTTTGTCAGGAAGCCGTCCCACATAAGGGTTTACCAATGTTTCTTGGAATTCAGAAAGGACCCCCCTGATAAATCGGAGGGCTGAACAAATGAATTTATAGAAAGACCTGAAAAACCAGGTGTCACCACAAAACAATGGAACAACGTGTGAGAATAGTTGGAGCTTCCTTTGGGGTCCAAGGAAGGAGTCAACATACTCGGGCTTATCCAAGTATCTGTTCAGCGCTATTGAAAAGAAGGCCATCTCGTTACATGCCTTAGCACCAAGCAATTAAGGGCTTGGGATTTCTTTAAAGGAGCAGTAGATTTTTCAAAGACCTTCAAATATGACAGGCCGGGTCTGAACTTAGGATGGTTATGGCGTGACAAAACGCTCGAGAAGCTGAGCAAGAGATTCTCAAGACAGCTCAAGGAGATAAGTCTGTTGTGCGATTTATCTTATCTGACGTGCGAGTGTATAAGGATGCTGCATCAAGCGGTTCGGTTGACATTGAGATAGCGAGGATTCTCTTCGAGAGGATGGTATGAAAAGCCGTGCGTACATCGATATTGAAACTACCGGACTTAGCAGATATTATGCGGAGCTTACGGTCATTGGTATTGCAGTAGAGAATGGAAGAAAGATAGATGTCATACAGCTTTTTGAGCACGATCTATGTGAACCGAAGATTATTGAAGTCCTTCAGAGAGCAGATGAAATTTACAGCTACAATGGTAGTCGGTTTGACCTGCCTTTTATTCGAGCGAAGCTGAGCATAGACATAAGGAGGCTCTTTAAGCATCGAGACCTGATGTACGATTGCTGGCGATTTGGTCTTAAAGGAGGACTAAAGGCTGTAGAAAGACAATTAGGCATTGGCAGAGTGCTGCGAAATGTGGACGGATACGCTGCTGTTAAGCTTTGGTACGAGTATGTAAATAACGGCGATACTGAAGCGCTGGAAACCTTGCTGGCCTACAATCGTGAAGACGTTGTTAACCTGCCAATACTCAGGAGAAAACTGGGCGTCAAATAGCTGCTGGATTTTATGTGTGGATAATTGGGATAGAGCTCTATTGCTTTAGTGCCCTATCGAGGTCTTTTATAATATCCTCGACATTTTCGATTCCGACGGCAAGTCTGAAAAGTGTATCGGTAATTCCTAATTTATATCGCTGCTTTCTTGTATAGTCATAGTAACTAACGAGTGCAGGATGTGTGATAAGTGTTTCAACGCCGCCGAGGCTTGGTCCAATATAGCAGAGCCTAAGAGCATCAAGGAAATGCTTGGCAGTATTCAGATTGCCCTTTATTTCAAATGTCACAACACCGCCACCTCCGGTCATCTGGGCTTTGGCTATTTCATAGTGGCGGTGACTTTCAAGGAATGGATAGTATACATTCCTAACTCTAGGATGATTTTCAAGAAATCGAGCTACGGTAAGAGCAGATTCGTTCTGCTTTTCAACACGCAAGGGGAATGTCTTGAGACCACGTAATAAAAGGTAGCAGCAATGAGGGTCGATCAGGCCACCCATAGATTTATGGAGGTTACGGATTTTCTCAACGAGGCCTTTTCTGCCAAGCACGGCGCCGGCCAGGATGTCATTGTGGCCAGCAAGGTATTTTGTAGCACTTTGTAGCACGAGGTCCATACCGAATTCTATAGGTCTCTGGTTAAAAGGCGTGCTGAACGTGCTGTCTATGAGTGTGAGGACATTGTGCCGGTCTGCAATCTTTTTGATTTTGGCGAGGTCAAATATATTCAAGTAAGGATTGGTTGGCGACTCAGAGAATATAAAGCGAGTGTTCTTTTTGATTGCTTTTTCCAGAATGTCATAATCGCCAAAGGGGATGATCGTGCACTCTATGGCGAACTGCTTCAGGTAAGACTTACAGAATTCGAGCGTCTTTTTGTAACTATCGTCGGTGATGACGATATGATCGCCAGACTGCACCAGGGAAAGAATGGTTGTAGTTATCGCGCTCATTCCAGATGTGAAAACAACACAGGCCTCAGCCCCTTCGAGGTCGGCAAGGCGTGCTTCAGCGATTTTTGCGGTTGGGTTGCCATATCTGCCGTATTCGAAATGCTCCTTTCCCTTTTTAGTGTAGTCTTCGATGTGTTTGGAGTCTCGAAACGTGAAGGTCGAGGTCTGAATAATTGGAGTTGTCAAAGAGTCAGCATATTTTCTTCTCGGCTCACCGGCATGTATTGCTCTGGTAGAGAGAGACTTGCCACACTTGCCGTATTTGTTCCTTGACGATTTGGGCATTATGTATTCCTTCCATTACGAGCAGGCAGTTCGGTAAGTTTGATCTGCTTCACCTGATGTTTCCTGCCTTCTTTTTCCTAAGCTGTCGGACTCATGCTATTTGTGAGGCCTCTTGTTTATCCGAAAAATGTGGCCAGTTCAAGGAAATTCCCTTATTATCAAAATGCTAATTGCAGCAGAATTTTACGATAGGTTTACGCATCCTGCCTTCGCTAGCAAGCCTTGCACTTATCCGCCCTACTTTGTATAAATCAGTGAAAGAGTTTATTTGAACTAACACCATCTCTATATTAACTTATTGTAACATAGTCATTATGGAGATCGGCACAATGAAAGCGAATATTGGAAATCGTATGTTGGAGTTGATAGAAGGTGATATCACAAAGATGCAGACCGATGCAATTGTGAATGCTGCGAATGCTCATTTGACATTGGGAGGCGGTGTTGCTGGGGCGATAAGAAGAATGGGCGGGCCGGATATACAGAAGGAATGCAACAAAATAGGTGGCACATACGTAGGAGGAGCAGTAATAACGACAGGCGGTAACCTCAAGGCAAAATATGTAATCCACGCAGTTGGGCCTCGAATGGGCGAGCCAAATGAAGATGAAAAGCTGCAAAACGCGACCATTAACTCGCTCAAATTAGCTGACGAACATCAACTTAAAAGCATTTCGTTTCCTGCTATCAGCACTGGTATCTTTGGGTTTCCAATTCAGCGGTGTGCTGAAATCATGCTCAGAAACACAATTGAGTATCTAAAAGGCGAGACCAGCCTTAGCAAAGTGGTATTCTGTCTATATGGGCAAGGCAGCTACAAAGTCTTTGAAAATCAACTCAAAAAAGAGACCGCCAAGTAAGCGGGGCGGAGCGGGCCGGACAAAGAAGACTATTTTTTTGATTTGCAGCAATCTAATTATGGTATAATTAAATAGTAGCTTGTGGGTCATTTCCTCTATCGAAGACTCTATATATAATTTGTTTTCGTTGAGTCAGCAGCTTCGGCTTGACGACTCTGGGAACAAGACAAGAGATTCTTTTCGTGAAAGTACGGCTATGGAAACAAAATTCAATGTCTTCGAGATACTGGAGATAGCCGAACGGATCGAACACAGGGGAGCTACGTTTTACGTCAAGATGACGGAATTGTTCACCGACCCGGACCGGAAAGACATATTCTATAAGCTGGCTAACTGGAAGGCCAAACACGAGAAGCTCTGGGCCCGTATGAGGAAACGTTTTTCGGAGAAGACCGGGGAGTTTGGGACCTTTGATCCAGACAATTATGTTCTTTCAAATCCGGAAGTGATGGCAGGGCTTACATGGTTCGGCACAAAGCGATCTGGCGGCCGAGCCTTGACCGGGAAAGAAAGTAAAGAAGAGATAATCAGAGACGCCATCAGGCGCGCAAATGAAGTAATAATATTCTATCAGGGCTTAAAAGACTTCGCTCGTGAACCGGCAAGTGAAGATACCATTGATAAAATCATCAGAGAGGAGAATCAGCAAATTCGTTTGCTCATGGAAGAGCTGGAGAAATTGTGATCAAAAGAACCTCACGGTTCATCTTCTTCCCACCTACTTCTGCTTATAATTCTTATTCAGTTTGAATTTGCATTTTGTTGGTATGTACTATGCGGGATTGGCTCAGGAGCTTTTTTGCTCCTTGATTTGGGGTAATTCACCGGCAAGTAGTTTTCCTATGGGCTTGAGAGAATCAAACTGCATAAGGACGATTCTGATGACCGCAGTGACCGGAACAGCCAGGAACATTCCAACAATTCCCCATAGCAGGCCCCAGAACGACAGCGCCAGCAACACTATAATTGGGTGCAGATCCAATCCTTCGCCCATCAATTTTGGCTCGACTACGTTACCTATGACCATCTGAATCGTGCCCGGTATTGCAAGCACAAGGATAATGGGCCAGAAGCTTTGAAACTGAGCGACGGCGATCGGGATTGGCAGGAGGGAAGAAATAACGGAGCCAATGTTAGGTATGAAATTCAACAGAAAGGCCAGCATTCCAAAGACACCTGCCAGCTCCAACCCTATCATGGCAAGCGAAAGCCAAACTAATAAGCCAGTGACAACAGAGATTGCAACTTTTGTGGCGATGTAACGGCGTATTTTCTGGTCAATATCAGCATAGACTCCGGAGCGCACAACGTGAGGGTTCCGCCCTGCCAGTAAGAAAATAACAAAAATCAAGACGAAGAAAACGCCCGATATAAGCCCAATGACGGTACCTAGGGTGTTGGTCAGTAGGTTGAATATGCGGTTTCGCATGTCGGTGACAATTTTGTCGGATTTTAAGTCCATACCTAAGTTTTCAAGGCGTATAAACGCAGTCTTAGCAAGGCTGGCGAAACTATCACTATAGCGGCCAGCGGTTGAAATGATTGTCTGGATTGCCCCAGTGATGAACAAAACTACAAGAGCAATAATGACTATGACCACCAACATAGTGACCAGAACAGCAATAGTACGTGGAAGCCTAAGATGGATGACTTGAAAATCCAAAATGGGCGAGACAAGTGAAACGACAAAAAGCGCAAGTACGAAGGGAATCATAACGGCCCGTGTATAAGCCAGCGCAATAGCCAAGGCGACCACTGCAACTATTGCAAGAGACCCGGTAACCAACCACTTGCTCTCATTCGTTCGAACGGGCATATAACTGCTATCCTTCTTTATACTTTTACCCGGCCTATCAGCGGCACCGAATAAGTAAGTTGCTGTCTATCTGAACAGACGGAAGACTCGCTTTTAAGTCTCCGATAAAACGCAGACCGTCTTTCCAATAACCCGCTGTAGGTTTCAGATCGGTATTATACGCTATGAAATACTGATTGATATTACGGACTAAAAGTTCTCTGAGATACTTGCTCACCATAGAGGCAAGAGACACCGACAAGCAGTTCTCGTCAGCATCAACAACAAAGTGCAGGCACATACGTCTGCCATCAGCACGCAGCTCATAGTCGCTGGCGTTTGGCGTCTCGCGCATAATAGTTAAATTCATATTCGGGAAGCTACGCAGCAGGTGCTCACGATATCGCATCCTGCCACCCTGCCTATCGATTACTATTTCGAGCTCGTCCTGCACGTGGGTATCATAAGCATCCTTTATGAGCCGAGACGTGGCAGTAAATAGTACACTTGCTTTGTTTCTAACGCTATCCATCATCTTGTTGTAAAAGCCAACGTCGAGACAGCAGCTTTTCAGCCCCGCAAGAGTGATGTTATTATCAGCCAGATCATTAGCAAGAGCTGCCGCTGCTATTGCTTTGTCCTTGTCATCCGCAGGGATCGGTAGTACCCCAGCGTCTTTGTACCATGGATACTGGCTAATACGGTCCAGAGCATCCTGGCACAGCAGTGCTAAGAACTCGTTGAGCGTAGTGGGCTTTTCGCCCAGACAAAGCAAAGCTGCAAGAACAGTACGCTCAAGATGCTTGATGCCGAGCGATCTTGTGTAAGCCTTTTTGCTGTCGGCAATTAGTAAACGGCCAGCAAGGCGCTTTCGTTTGTTGGATACAGTCTTCTTCAGAATCTGCCAGAGGTCCGCTTTGAGAAGATGTTGCGGGAGAGAGAAGCTACAGGATGATACAACCAACGGGCCGAGAATAGGACCAAAACCGGCTTCGTCAATCCCTACTAGAACTGCCATCCGTGGAATCCTTACAGTCGATACAATCACTATCCCCGGTGCGACTCGAACGCACAACCTCTGGCTCCGGAGGCCAACGCTCT
>CAYSPM010000077.1:0-12995 GCA_964432925.1 uncultured Pirellulales bacterium
CGGTGAAAAGCGAAAAACAGGATAGTAGAAAACTCTGTAAAGATGCTACAGTCTCGAAAAAAATGAACATCTTTCCAATGAACATCGTTACAGGTACTCTAATCGCAGTTTTCAGTATCGCTTCAGCCGCGCAAGCAGCCGGTGAAATGCATCCTTTTGTTCAGGATTCACGAACGAAACATGAACTTCTGATGGATCTACGCGACGGCGCAGAAGCCGCAGATGCCAATGGCGTAACGTGGAGGCTCGGTGTCGAGTCCCCGGCGATCACGGACCAGCCTGACGCGCAGGACTACCGTTTGACATGGGCGCTGACAAAGGGGCAAGTGGAATCAGCGTCGGTCGGTGTGGTCTTTGAATTCAAGGATTGGTCGTCGGAAAACTTTGTGCTTGTTCCGGCCGCTGTGTATAACGGAAATCGGTTCGACATCAAACGGATCGGTTATCCGCCCTATTGGTACGACCCAAATGAATGGCGCATAGACATGCCGACGACCATGACGCCACGAAACCCGAGCTTGGGCCGGGGGCCGGGCGGTGGACGGATTCGGTTAAACACCGGCGATGCGGCGGTGCCGTTGCTCGCTTGGCAGTCACCCGCCAAAGAGGTGGGTTGGATGGTGCAAACCACCCAAGACAGCCGATTCGGAAACCATCAAATGCTCATTGAGGAAAATGACGGGCGCACCGCGGCGCGTTTCGAAATTTATACTCCGGCGGGAAGCTGGAAAGCCGGCGACACCGTGACCATTCCGATTAGTGTCTATCAGTTTAAAGCCAAAACCAGGATTGAAATGCTGAATCGTTTTTTCGATGCGCGCAAGGATTTGAATCCTGTACAGCGAAAGGAGGAGTTGCCATATAGTGCTGCCTGGACATTGTTGAATGACCTCTACCAGAACCACCGGTGGGACGAACGCACCGGACTATATTGGCTGGGTGAGCCTGGCCCCGGAAAGCCATGGTGTTCCATATGGCAGCTTGGCTGGTGTGGCGGGGGGATCGCTACCTTGCCATTGCTGACTCAAGGCGATGAACAGGTCCGGTCTCATGCCTTGCGCAACCTGGAAAACATTTTCGCCAAGACGCAGGCGCCCTCCGGCTTTTTCTATGCCATTGGCGACGGTGAGCATTTTGCCGGTTTTGGGTATTACGAACCCTTGAAGAATCATGAAAGCCTCGTCCGCTCCCAGGGCGACTGGCTTTACTTCGCTCAGCGACAGTTCCAGCAAATCAAGGCTCAGGGCGGCGACGTGCCTGAGACGTGGATGACCGGCTTGAAAAAACAGGCCGACGCGTTCGCATGCCTGTGGGATAAACGCGGACAGTTTGGCCAATTTGTTAACGTCGAGACCGGCGACCTGTGTGTCGGCGGTTCCACCTCGGGCGCGATCGTGCCGGGCGGCTTGGCCTTGGCGTCTCGGACCTTTAATGAAGATCGCTACCTCAAGGTCGCTGAAGCGGCGGCCCGAAAATACTATAAGGATTTTGTGACGGCGGGCTATACCACCGGCGGTCCCGGCGAAATTCTGTCGGCACCGGACAGTGAATCCGCGTTCGGATTGTTTGAATCCTACATGGCGCTGTATGAAATCACCGGCGGTTCCGAATGGCTTCGGTATGCTAAAGATTTGTTGCCCATCTGTGCATCGTGGACGGTGTCGTACGACTACCGTTTTCCATCCGACTCCCCGATGGGAAAAATCGACGCGCGCTCGTGCGGCGCGGTCTGGGCAAACGTTCAAAACAAACATGGAGCACCGGCTATCTGCACGTGGTCGGGCGACAGCTTGCTGAAGTACTTCCGGGCCACGGGCGACCGGCGTGCACTGGACTTGCTGACGGACATCGCGCACGGCGTCCCCCAATATATCAGCCGGACCGACCATCCCATCGGCAAACTGCAACCCGGTGAAATTTGCGAGCGCGTCAATCTCAGCGCCTGGGAAGGCCCCCATAATGTTGGCGGCAGCATTTTGGGGTTCCCCTCCACCCTGGCGCTGAAAAGTATTTCCGGGAAGTCGGGTACATGAAGAAATGAGAATTATAACTTAACAATGTACTATTGGTTTTTAATATCAACTAATTCAATTGGGGTGAAGAGATGAAAAAAAAATTGACCATCGCATTTTGGGGTTGTGTCCTGGTTATGACTGCCAATGCACAACCATATCAAAAAACCGAACTGGGGATAAAGTCTACTATTAACGCCATCGACGTTGAAATTCAATTCTACAATCCATCTACCGTCCGAGTCCTGAAATCACCTGAAGGTAAAACCTTTACAAAAGAAAGCCTTTCGGTGATTGAGGTTCCACAAAAAACAAATTTCAGCATCACTCAAAAAGATGGTGAACTATTCCTGAAAAACAAATGTGTTGTGGTAAGCCTGAATCTGAATAACGGTAAATTCTCTTTTTCAACTCCAACTGGCGACCCGTTATTAAATGAAAAAGCGGATGGTGTCGCATTTACAGACTTTAACGACGCCGGGGTAAAAACCTGCAGCGTTTCTCAAACATTTGTATTGGATAAAGACGAAGCCATTTACGGATTGGGGCAACAGCAGCAAGGTAAAATGGTGCAGCGCAACTTAAAGCTGCGTATGGTCCAGGGTAATACAGATAATTATATTCCATTCTTCTTGTCGGCAAAAGGATACGGATTATTCTGGGACAACTACTCCCCCACCCTCTTTGAAGATAACCCGGAAAGCACGTCGTTCAAATCAGATGTGGGCGATTGCGTCGATTATTATTTCATGATCGGCGGCAATGCCGATGGCGTGATTGCCCAAATGCGCGACCTCACCGGTCAAGTACCAATGTTCCCGTTGTGGACTTTCGGTTACTGGCAGAGCAAAGAACGGTATAAAAGCCAGGATGAAACAGTTGGTGTTGTTAAAAAATACCGTGAATTAGGAGTTCCGCTCGATGGGATTATTCAGGACTGGCAATACTGGGGCAATAATTACCTGTGGAATGCCATGGAATTTCTCAATGTCGAATTTTACAATCCGCAAAAGATGGTGGATGATGTGCACGACCTGAATGCGCACATGATTATCTCAATCTGGAATTCATTTGGTCCCCAGACAAAACCCTATAAGGAATTGGATCAAATTGGCGCGTTGATGGATTTTCAAACCTGGCCGCAATCCGGTTCGCAAAAATGGCCGCCCAGGATGGATTACCCTTCAGGTGTCCGGATTTACGATCCTTACAATCCCCAAGCCCGTGATATATATTGGAAGTATCTGAATCAAGGGATCTTCTCGCTTGGCATGGACGGTTGGTGGATGGACTCATCTGAACCGGATCATTTGAATTTCAAACCTTCCGACTTCGATAATCAAACCTGGCTGGGTTCATTCCGAAAAGTTAGAAATGCATTTCCATTAATGACAGTGGGCGGACTATCGCAGCATCAACGCGCGGTTACATCCGACAAACGGGTATTTATCCTGACTCGTTCTGCATTTGCAGGTCAACAGCGCTATGGAGCCAATACCTGGTCGGGCGATGTGGTGTCTTCATGGAATACGCTCAGAAACCAAATTTCAGCAGGATTGAACTTTTCTCTCTGCGGCATTCCTTACTGGAACAGCGATATCGGTGGATTCTTTCTTTGGCAATATCCGAAAAAACTTGCCGATGCAGACTATCGTGAACTCTATACCCGCTGGATCCAGTTCGGCGCTTTCTGTCCGATGATGCGCTCGCATGGCGCCGACGCTCCCCGAGAAATCTATCAGTTCGGTAAAAAAGGCGACGAGATTTATGATGCCATCGAAAAATATATCAACCTGCGCTACAGGCTGCTGCCCTATATTTATTCGACCTCTTGGGATGTAACGGCCAATCAGTCGAGTATGATGCGTGCTTTAATGATGGATTTTGCCAGTGATAAAGAGGCACTGGATATTAATGATCAGTATATGTTCGGCAAGTCGCTTCTGGTCTTCCCTGTCACAAACCCTATGTATTCAAAGATCAGTGTCCAGGGTAATGATTCGATTCGTGTCGAAGACTACAGTAAAACAAAGAATACAGAAGTTTATCTGCCCAAGGGAACCGACTGGATTGATTTCTGGACCGGTGAAACAAATAGTGGTGGTCAAACGATATCCAAGGAAACACCGATTGACATCATGCCTCTTTATGCAAAGGCAGGCTCTATCATCCCGATTGGTCCTAAAGTGCAGTATGCCACTGAAAAAAAATGGGATAATCTTGAAATACGAATTTATCCTGGCGCCGATGGCGAGTTCGTATTGTATGAAGATGAATTCGACAATTATAATTATGAAAAAGGAATTTATTCTACTATAACTTTTACATGGGATGACGCGAAAAAAGTTTTGACTATCAACGACCGAAAAGGTTCTTTCCCCGGAATGCTGGATCTCAGAACATTTCAGGTTGTTATTGTGTCGCCGAATCATGGAACAGGAGTTGAAGCGACAGAGCAGGTTGAAAAGTCTGTAAAGTACAATGGCGTGGAAAAGAAAGTTGTTTTCTGATATCAGTCAAAATCAACAATTAGCAAAAATGATAATTACGTTTCGAATATTAATTTAGGAGAATTTAAAATGAGACAAACACTATTATTTATTTTACTTATTGTCGTGTCAGTTAGCGGAACCTGTTTGGCACAGTCAGTGCAGATTCCGGTTGTGGAGGACTTTAAACCGGCGTCTACCAATCAGCCAGGCAGGCAATATCCTCAGGTTAATTCGGAAGGCCGGGTGCGCGCCAGCATTTCCGCGCCAGAGGCACAAAGAGTTCAGTTGGATATCAGCGCTGTCAAATACGACCTAGTCAAGGACACGAGTGGCGTCTGGACCGGTGATTCCGATCCCCAAGACGAAGGATTCCATTATTATCAGCTCTGGATTGACGGGGCTGCAGTTCCCGATCCCGCCAGCTTGTACTTTTATGGCGCCAGCCGTTGGGGCAGCGGTATTGAAATCCCAGCCAAAGATCAGGATTTCTATGCCCTCAAGAACGTCCCTCACGGTCAGATACGCGAGCATCTCTATTTCTCAAAAAGCAACAATAGCATGCGTCGTTGTTTCGTCTACACGCCGCCCGGATATAATAAGGACACTACGAAACGCTATCCCGTGCTTTATCTGCAACACGGCGGCGGAGAAGACGAGACCGGCTGGTCCAATCAGGGTAGGACTAATCTCATCATGGATAACCTGATTGCCGAGGGCAAGGCCAAGGCCAAGCCCTTTATCATCGTGATGGACAACGGTACCTGGCGTTGGCCTGAAAATGTCCCCCGACCCCGGCGAGGCGAACGCCCCAGCGGCCCCTGGCCTCCGGCAGGCTGGGCTGATGGCTTCAAGAAGACTCTGCTGGAGGACATCATCCCCATGATCGATGCCAACTATCGCACCCTGGCCGATCAACCGCACCGGGCCATGGCCGGACTGTCCATGGGCGGCATGCAGACCCGGGTCATAACCCTGGCCAATCCCGATGTGTTCTCACATGTCGGTATCTTCAGCGGCGGCAGTATTAGCATGGATGATGTCGACAATTCACCCGGTTTCAAAGAAAAAGTCAAACTCGTGTTCGTCAGCTATGGCAGCCGCGAACTCGAAAACCGTAGAATGGGTTTTGGCGGTGATCCCAAGGCGAACACCGAAGCACTCAAAGAGGCCAGTATCAATACGCATTTTTATGTTTCTCCCAACACGGCCCACGAGTGGCAGAGTTGGCGGCGCAGCTTGCATGAATTCGCACCGTTTCTATTCAAAGACTAAAGGAGAAGAATAATGAAACGACATATAACTGGTTTCATGTTACTACTGATTTTTTCAGGTTCGTTATGTTTGGCCCAGACAGACCAGCCAACGATCAAGGAAGACTTCAAGCCCTCGACTCTGAATCAGCCCGGCCAGGAATATCCACAAGTCAACTCCCAAGGTTACGCGCGATTTCGCATCGTGGCGCCAGAAGCCAAAAGCGTGAGCGTGAGCCTAGGCCTGGGTGGACGTGGGGGCACCCCCCTCACGAAAACCGAGGATGGCGTCTGGATGGGCACCACGGCTGGACCGCTAGATGAAGGCTTCCATTACTACCATCTCACGATTGATGGGGGGATATTTAACGATCCCGGTACCGGGAACTTCTACGGCTCCACCCGTTGGGAAAGCGGCATCGAAATCCCCGCTCATGACCGGGACTTCTACGCCCTCAAGGACGTTCCCCACGGCCGGGTGCAGCAGATTCTCTTCCCATCGAAGAGCACCAATACCTCACGCCGCGCCTTTGTGTACACGCCCCCCGATTACGACAAGGATCATACAAAGCGATATCCGGTGCTGTACCTGCAGCACGGCTGGGGCGAGGATGAAACCGCCTGGAGCAACCAAGGCCACGCCAATTTGATCATGGACAACCTGATCGCCGAAGGCAAAATCGGACCCTTCCTCATCGTGATGACCTACGGAATGACCAACGAAATCAAGTTTGGTGGACTCAGAAATTTCGATATCAAACCGTTCCAGACGGTTCTCGTGGATGAGTTGATTCCCTACATCGATGCCAACTTTCGCACGCTCTCCGATCAGCCTCATCGCGCCATGGCCGGCCTCTCCATGGGTGGAATGGAAACCAAGACGATCACCCTAAAGAATCTCGACATCTTCTCCCATATCGGCCTCTTCAGCGGCGGAACCTTCTCCATGGATGATGTCAACAACACGCCCGGTTTCAAGGAGAAAGTCAAGCTGGTTTTTGTTAGTTTTGGCAGCCGGGAACTCGATAGCGGTCGTCGCGGCTTCTTTGGCGGTGATCCCAAGGCGAACGCCGACGCGTTGAAACAAGCCGGGATCAACAGTGTCTTCTACGTCTCTCCGAATACGGCCCACGAGTTTCTGTCCTGGAGACGAAGCCTGCGCGAATTCGCACCATTGCTATTCCAGGATTAAAGGCGAACATGTATGAAGGCCACAACGAGACGTACAACTATGAAAAAGGCGAATGGGCCACTGTCGATCTCCAGTGGGACGATGCGAAAAAAACGTTAACCATCGGACCGCGTCAAGGATCGTTCCCAGGTATGATCGCCGAACGACAGCTCAATATTGTGATCGCCACACCGGATCGCAACGCCGGTCTGGAGCCTGGAACCGTTGACGTCAAGACGATTCGCTACACGGGTGAATCGATAATGGTGAAGTTCTAAAAAATAGGATACACGATGAAGACATTAGAAATCAGAATGTTGATGGTAGGCATTGCTGCCGCAGTGGTAACGAGTTGGGGGACCGCATGTCACGCGGCTGACCCGATTGTTCAGACGAGCTTTACGGCCGACCCGGCCCCCTTGGTGCACAACGGCGTCGTCTATCTCTACACCAGCCATGACGAGGATAACGCCCCCCCCGGCCAGGGCAGATTCCTCATGCGCGACTGGAAATGCTATACGTCTACCGACATGGTGAACTGGACGGATCATGGAACGGTCGCCTCCCTCAAGACGTTTCCGTGGGCGGTGCAGGAAAACGACGCCTGGGCGCCTCAGGTCATCGAACGCAACGGCAGGTTCTACTTTTACGCCCCCGTGAGTGTGCCGGGATGGCCCAAGAACGTGATCGCCGTCGCTGTGGCGGACAACCCGTTGGGCCCCTTCAAGGACGCCCTGGGCCGTCCCCTCATCGACAAGAAAACCGGCTACATTGATCCGAGCATGTTCATCGACGACGATGGCCAAGCCTATCTATACTTGGGCAATCCGCACGTGTGGTATGTAAAGCTCAACGAGGACATGATTTCCTGCTCCGGCGAAATCGTGCAGGAGCCCACCAAACCGAACAACTATCAGGAAGGCCCCTGGGTGTACAAACGCGACGGCCACTACTACATGGCTTATGCCTCCACCTGCTGCCCCGAAGGTATCGGGTACGCCATGAGCGATAATCCCACCGGCCCTTGGGTCTATAAGGGCTATATCATGCGGCCGGACAGGCGATCCACTGGGAATCATCCAGGGATCATTGATTACAAGGGCGGCTCCTACGTTTTCGGTTTCAATTTCAAGTTGAACTTCGCCCTGACGGAACGACACCACGAACGGCGTTCGGTTTGCGTGGCGAAAATTGAATACAATCCAGACGGCACGATTCAGGAACTTCCCTGGTGGGAAGAAGCAGAGAGCGCTCCGCAGATCGGCACGCTCGATCCTTACGTCCGCACTGAAGCGGAAACCATCGCCTGGAGCGAGGGCATCAAGTCCGAGCCGTGCAGCAAAGGCGGGATGAATGTCTATCCAACTCGCGATAGTGCCTTCATCAAGGTCAAAGGCGTGGATTTTGGTGATGAGGGGGCCGGTACCTTCACCGCCTCCATCGCCTGCAACACCCAAGCCGGAGTCTCGAAAAGCGGAGCTATCGAGCTTCATCTCGACAGCGCGGACGGGCCGCTCGTCGGCACGCTTCCGGTCACTTACACCGATGGCCAATGGAAGATTGAGACCACCGCGGTTACCGATGCCGACGGTATCCACGACCTTTTCCTAGTCTTCAAAGGCGATTCCGTCAGCGATCTTTTCAAGGTCGACCACTGGCAGTTTGCGAAAAAGACCGCCATGCCGCAACTAGTCGCTCTTGATGCCACGGTCGATCGCTATAAGATCGACTCCACTCCTGGTACGGCAAACCGGGTTCAACTGAAGGTTTTTGCGATCTATTCCGACGGTACGAGCAGGGATGTCACTGCCCGTGCCGGGATTACGGTGCAGAAACCTGGTGTCGCGTCCGTGAGCAAGGGTGTAATCTCCGGCATGACTCCCGGCCAGACAGTGATCGATGCTGTTTTTGAAGGCAAGTCGGATGTCCTCCTCGTCATCGTGAAGGATTTAAAGAGTGAATTCATCCCCCGGAAGGTGATCGTCAGTGTACCGAACGCGAAGCTCATCGCAGGGAACGCGCAGGCCTTTACCGCAACGGCGGAGTTCTTCGACGGCCACACCGAAGACGTTACGGACAAAGCCGTCTACACAGTGGAAAACCCAAAGGTTGTTTCCGTTAAGGACGGTCTGATGACCGCACTGGAAAAGGGTGGCACCACCATCCGTGTGGCGTTCAAGGGCGAGTTTGGAAATCCGGTCACTGCCCTGATCAACATTGCGGTTTCCTACCGCGACCCCTTCGTTCAAAACAGAGCCGAGGAGTTCAACGAACAGCGCGGGATATTAACCGAGAACTGCTCCGAAGGCGGTAAAAACATCTGCAACATAGAAAGCGGCGACTGGGTGCGTTTCAATACACTCGATTTCGGCGTTGGTGCAGGCGTTGTGGAACTCCGCGTTGCGTCCGCGACCAACGGCGGGACAATAGAAATCCGCCTGGACCGTGTGGACGGACCGCTCGTCGGTACCTGTGAGGTGGGCAACACCGGCGGTTGGCAATCCTGGATCACCCAAACCTGCGAACTCCGCGAAGTGAAGGGCCGGCACGATGTCGTCTTCAGGTTCGTGGGCGGCTCCGGCTACCTCCTTAATATGAATGAGTGGAAATTTAATCAGTAGAAAAGAAATAAGGTTGATTATGATGAAAGATAAAATATTAATAGTCGTAGTTTTACTGCTTCAGGGTTGTATGATTACTCAAGAGAACGATCAGGTCAGTACAGGATCAATGGATCAAAAATCCACTCAGACGCAAAAGCAAGATTTTCAGCCAAGCTTTGCATCGTTGGAGAAGGCAAATCCTGCCCCCGAATGGTTCAAAGACGCCAAATTCGGCATCTATTTCCACTGGGGAGTTTATTCTGTTCCGGCATTTTCCAATGAGTGGTATCCTCGCAACATGTATATCAAAGGGTCTGCAGAAAACAAGCACCATACAGAGATTTATGGCGACGTGTCTGAGTGGCCGTATCACAACTTCATCACCGGAGCAAGGGACAAGCAGGGCCGTTTCGTGCAGTTTGCGCCCAAACTCAAGTCGGAAGGCGGTCAATTTGATCCTGAAGAATGGGCGCAGTTGTTTGCTGATGCGGGCGCTAAATTTGCCGGGCCGGTGGCTGAGCACCACGACGGCTTTTCGATGTGGGCCAGCAAGGTCAATCCCTGGAACGCAAAAGATACGGGGCCGAAACTGGATTTGGTCGGTTTGTTAACGGATGCCATCCGCAAAAGGAATATGAAAATCATTCTTTCCATGCATCACGCCTACAACATCACCGGGTATTATGACGCTGTGCCTCGAACAAATGATCCAAAACTTCAAATGCTTTACGGGCAGCAGGGAAAAGAGAAGAACGAAGCATTATGGTTGAGTAAGCATCAAGAAATCATTGATATGTATCAACCCGATATCATTTGGCAGGATTTCAATCTGCATGTGATCTCTGAGTCTGTTCTTCTTGAGTTTCTGTCCTACTACTACAACCAAGCAGCCGGATGGGGCAAGGAGGTAGTTGCCACCTATAAAGATGGCCTGAATGCCAAATGCGCGGTTCTCGATTATGAACGTGGAGGACCCGTCGACATTACTGAGAATTACTGGCTTACTGATGATGCCATCAGTTCCTCGAGTTGGTGCTACACAGAGGGAATCGGATATTATTCCAAGAAACAGATCCTTCATGGCTTTTTCGACAGAATAAGCAAAAACGGCAACCTCTTGCTCAACATATCACCCAAGGCAGACGGCACCATCCCTCAGGAACAGAAGGACGTTTTGCTCACCATGGGTGCATGGCTCAAAAAATATGGTGAGGCAGTGTACGCCACACGTGCATGGGAAAAATACGGAGAAGGTCCTACCAAGATGGGAGCCGCTCACGGCATATTTACAGCTCCGGCCGAAGGAACAGCCAAGGACGTTCGTTATACTCGGTCGAAAGATAACACGGCGCTTTTCGCAATTTTGCTCGGTTGGGAACAAGGACAGAAAGAAGTCATTCTCAGATCATTGTCTTCTGACAGAATCGACTGTAAAAACCTGAAATCTGTTGAATTGATCAATGGCGAAGCCGGAAACTACCTTCCATTAGCTTTCAAGCAGGACGCAGAAGGATTGATGGTGCGTATGCCCGAACGCTCTTTCGAAGAACTGGCATACGTACTTAAACTAAGTTTTGATGGAAACATTCCGACACTCGATAAATATGCAGACCTCAATTGCACTCCATATTATTACCTCGTTCCGGGAAATAGCAGGGGTAGTTGGGTACTCGGTTCAGATTTGACACTGACCGGTAAAAGAAAAGAGGCTGCGAACCAGTGGAAATTAGAACATGTCGGCAAAGGCATTTATAAAATACTGAACCGCGAAGACAATAACAAGTCATTCGAGTACAGCACATCTGGTCACGACCTTATTCTTTCGGAGTTTACCGGAAAGGACAGCCAATTCTGGAAAATTGAAGACGCCTACAACGGATTATTAACTATATCAAATAAACAAAATCCGGATATCAAATTATCTTTCAGTGCTGCCGTTGCAGAAGGAAGTCAAGCGGGCATATCAAATACCGGAACCGATTCATTTTCCCAATGGAAACTCGTGGAAGTCTGTGAGTTGAAACAGGAAGCTTTCAAAGCGAATATGATTCCGGGAACTATTGAAGCCGAAGACTTCGATACCGGATGCCCGGGCGATGCTTTCCATGACAGAGACGATATAAATGAAGGCGGGCAGTATCGTCTCAACGAAGGTGTGGATATTGAAAAATGTACTGCAGGTGGTTACAATGTGGGTTGGACCCATACCGGCGAATGGATGGTATATACGGTGACTGTCAGTAAGTCCGCCACATACCGGGTTTCATTCTATATTGCCTCAGCTTACGATGGTCCAAAGCTGCATCTCGAATGCGATGGCGTAGACAAAACGGGGATCATTTCAATCCCCAATACTGCAGGATTTCAAAACTGGGAAGTCATTGAAAAGACGGTAAACCTTGATGCCGGTCAGCATTTACTGAAGCTGGTTATTGACGGTGATTACGTTAACCTCGATAAAATGGTTTTTAAAGAAATAAAATGATGATGTCTAAATCGTGGACCAGGACGGTCGCGTGTGCCCCAACGCCGACAATTTTTTGAAATTTGATATTAAAGGCAAGGGCGTTATTGCCGGAGTGGACAACGGCAACCCCATTAGCCATGAATATTTCGAAGCCAATGAGCGAAAAGCCTTTCATGGTTTGTGTCTGGTTGTGATACAATCGAAACGTGAACCAGGCACAATCCGTCTTACTGCGGAATCTGAAGGACTCCGGGCGGCAGAACTTTTAATATTCCACCGCAATTCTATGGGTTTCAACCCGTAGATGAAGTTATCCGCCAAAGGCGGACAGGCAAAGCCTGTTGCGGCAAATGCCACGGGTTTTAACCCGTGGAAATTTACTTAAAGTAAAATAAGGAATGATCATAAAACTTGATATGGATTTAAACTAGATCAATAATTGGTAGTGAGGGCCCCATGAAAAAAATCCTTTCGAATGTCGTTACAAGGTCGAGTGTCGTGTTCTGTATATTAGGATGTTGTTTGACGGATGGATACGCACAGCGATCCGATACCGCCACTCTACAACGTGGCCGTCCGGTTCTCAATGCGGAGGGCACGACCTTCGTGGCCGATAACGGACAGCTTCTGCGCGGCCCCTTCACCTCCTCGGAATGGGGCTCCCCGGCACCCTACGACGAGATTGCCAATATGAAGAACCTTGGCTTCAACGCCGTGCATCTCTATGGGGAATGCTTCGACAAGAATTATCCCAATGCGGGAAGCACCGCGCCGGGCTACGCGGTTTCCCGGATTGACAGCGTAGTGCAGGCCACGCGGGACTTGGGCATGTATCTGGTGATTACCATTGGCAATGGCGCGAACAATGGAAATTACAATTACGATTATGTCGTGGATTTCTGGGATTTCTACTCGGAGCGCTACGCCGAAGAGACACATGTGCTCTTTGAAATCCAGAATGAGCCGGTGGCGTGGGGACCGCCTTATTCGGATTCGGGTG
>CAYSPM010000078.1:0-5968 GCA_964432925.1 uncultured Pirellulales bacterium
TGTTCTTATTGAATAATATCGGATAAAAAGCTCCTCACCTTGTTTTAGTTCGCCCTGATAATCGTCAGGTTTACAACAAATCTGTCTGACGGTTTACTTAGTACCAATAATTAAAAACGTCTTTTTAGCTGTTTATTCTTATGTGTCCGAGAACTTCATACGCTCAGTGGTAAACAGCTTCCGTGAATATCTGTATGTGTCTGCCCGACCCCCTTGCCAGAGCTAAACCGACCCACCTCTCTGCCTATTTCACAAGAAATGCTCGAAAGGGCCTCTATAACTACATTATAGCGACTTGCCCCGTTCAATGCCAGAGAAACCCAAGCACTCCGCGACTCAGATGCTTTTATGTCTGCCTCTACTACATTATGACAATTGAATTTGTGGGTAGATGCGTTTCAAATTTGATGTGGAATTCAACAGCCCAGCCTCTAAAATTGGATCCATTGAAGTATTGTCTGTATTAAGACAACAATCTTTCAAAAGCACAAGGATACGCTGCTCTGTTTATCCGTCCATCAGCAACTTTTGGTTGTACCCCTGCCAGCCTTTTTTTTGATTCGTTCATCCAGCCGTTGCAGCAGCACGCCTTGCAGCCTGTGCAGTTCCAATAGATACTCTATGTACTGCTTTGCGCTCGTTTCCTTTCTTACGTCACGTCCTTGCAAACTTGACTTTCTGCCTTTCTTCTTATTCTTGGCCATTTTTCCTGACTCCCTCCTTGACATAAGACTTACTGTACATTAAATTTACTGCCCAAGTATAACCTATTCGCGTCAATTATACTACAATTGCGAATTATGTCAAGATGGATTCTCGCTCATGCGAAAAATAATTTACAATTTCGACACAAATGCGTTGATTGAGCGAGTTAAGGAACTACGTCAGCAGTATACAGGCGATAGAGGTAAAAGTGCCTTTGCTAAAGCATTGGGCATAAGTCCTTCTACATACAACTATTACGAAAGTACCCGAGTTCCACCAATCGATATTCTGTTAAGAATCGCGGAGGTTACAGGGGCTGATCTTAAATGGCTGATGACCGGCCATAAAAGCGAAAAAAATTTCGCATTTGGGCGAAATCGCGAGGTTTTTGAAAAGGTGGATGCTTTGCTCACAAATAGTCCAGATATGAACGAGGCGCTTCTGGCATTCATCGAGCTACTATGCGAAAAGAAGGGGCTTGAAAGCGAGCTTCGTACAAAAGCTGGATCAAGCCCTGCGGAACAGGCTGGCTGGATACCGGTGTTGGGACAAACAGCCGCAGGAATAGTGCACGTTTGGGCTGAGACAATCCGGTCTAAGCCGGAGCAAGCTATTACGAAGCTCAGTGAGCTTACGCGGAAGCACACCGGCAAAACAATAGTCGCCTCTGCCAACCTAATGGTGTCGGTCGATTTGCAAAGACGGTCTTTGGTCCAAGACCTCAAGGAACATCACGTCAGTCTTATAAAGGTAAGCGGGCAGGAGTACGAGGAAATTGTTGAATTTGTTCAATGCCAGGAGCTTCGCAACCTATTTCCAGACAGTTTTGCACTGCGGATAGACGGTGACAGCATGTCACCGAGGATTAACGACGGCGACATAGTAATATTAAGTCCATCAATACCGGCTGTGCAAGGTCAAATAGCTATAGCTTGTATCGTAAATCAAATAGGCGTAACTTGCAAACTCATCAGAACCGCGCAAGAGCATGTTCACCTAATACCAATAAATGAAAGATACGAAACGAAAATCATACCCAAGAAGGATTTACTCTGGGCTCTGGCTGTCCTTTGCCATATAACTGTCTGAGTATCAGAAGGTTTGATCTCCGGCTTACTTTTCTGCACTTTGAGATGGGAGAGACCTTCGCACGCTCTTTAGACTCAAATTTTTCGCCCATGCGGAGATTACCATTTAGCAATAATAAGACAAGTTTGACGTAATCGGCTCAAAAATTGTGAAAATTTCAAGCAAAGGGATTTCCCTGAGCAACTATCCCTAAATTTAATAGTCCTATATTTTTTGGGTTTTTATTTCAGTTACGAGGACTCGTGGTTCCAATGCCCGCATAAACACAAAAATTTATTTGTTAATGATAGGTCTACAATTTCGTGGGTACTTGGGCAGGCCGCATTTGTCTTGATTTGAGGATATAAATTAGCTTATAATGTATCTGGTGGAGATAGAGCACTTAGGTCAATGGAATGGGACCAATATTTGCACGACTTATTAGTTTGGTTTTATCGTGTAGATGCGGACCATTACGATAGCTAATCAGAAAGGCGGTTGTGGCAAAACGACAACTGCCATAAATATTGCCGCGGCTTTAGCTGCGATGGGCAACCGGGTCTTACTGGTGGACCTCGACCCACAAGCGCACGCGACTCTGGGATTGGGGTACAATCCCAACGGCCCACACAAGAGCTTATATCATGTCCTAACCAATCCTTTTGTTTCGCTGTCGGCGACAATAGAGCATACATCGTTTGGTCTGCTCGAACTGGCTCCGAGCAATATACTACTCGGAGGAGTTGAACTGGAACTTCAGCACCTTCTGGGAAAAGAACTGGTTCTTGGTGAGCAACTTCGATCAGTCGAAGATAGATACGATATATGCGTTATCGATTGCGGGCCGACACTGAACCTACTAATGATAAACGCGCTTGTAGCCAGCACAGCGGTTGTTATCCCTGTTCAAGTGCACTTTTTTGCACTGGACGGGCTAAGGCGGCTGCTTCAGACAATCAGCTTGCTAAGAGAACGTTTTTACCCCTGCTCGGTTCGGACTTTGGGGCTATTGCTGACTTTTGTAGACAGCAGAACAAGATTAAGTAGGCGAATAGAAGGCGGTGTGAGGGAACTTTTCGGGTACATGGTTTTTGATACTGTGATTCACAGGAATATCACCCTTGCTGAAGCTCCAAGCATGGGCGAGCCAATCATAATTTATGCCCCCCAAAGCAGAGGAGCAGTTGAATATAGAGCCCTTGCCGATGAAACACTGGTAAGACTTCGAGCGCAAGAATTTGAAGATCCTTCAATACGATGGGGGACTGAATAAATCCTATCGGGCATTCTTGACAGTGGATAAGATCGCACCAGGAACCTATCAGCCACAAGTTTTTATCTTTTTGCAAAGTTGTGCTTTAACTTCGGCTTTACAGTTCGTCTTGTAACGTATTCGGCGGCGAAATTTCCGAGGATCACCGAGGAAATCATATCCTGTTTACAAAGCATAGTTTCGCTTAGTGAGTATCTAAATCAAACGGCGATATGTAATCGCCGTGTTTGTCGGCAGCCGATTTTAGCCGATTGCGAACCTCGGCGAACGTATCGAAAAGAATTTTAGGTGTGTCCGAAACCTTTTGCTTATAGATTTTCTCTACGCGGTCGAGCTTGGCGAGGTTCTCAGGGATACGAATCGTAAACTGCCGGACGTAATCGTCCTGAGTATATTGGTTATTAAGATGCTCCTTGAATAGCTTGCTCAGATCTTTATATTTCGGTATCACACCGGTAGGTGTCTCTATCCCGTCGACATTGCCATTTACGCGGAGCTCAGCCCACAAAATCCAGACGAGCTTGTCGGCCATGCCATTTAGGTATTTGCCGTTTTTGTCCCTGAGGAAGTAATTGACCGAGAAAATAAATTGTGGTTTTTCAACGCCTTTGGCAAAGTCGAGATTATTCTGAATATACTTGCCAAGCGGGATAGCGAGAAAATCGAGATTGGACATCAGATTAAAAGTACGAACACCCTCTTTGCCCAGCGTTGCCGAAGTAGTTTCAGACTCCAGTGACGCGCCTTTTATAATGATGCCTTCCGTCCAGTTAAAGGCCTGCTCAACAGGCACCCAAGTATCGCTGTCGCGTCCGCCATATATGACACCACCTACCGGCACGCCTTGCGGATCGTCGATGTGTGGGTCACGATTGCTGAGGTCAGCGATATTCAGGCAATAGCGTGCGTTTTTGTGCGATGCGGTAATTTCGTTGCCTTCGGTATCGGTTTTCCCTTTGTTCCATTTGCCCGAGTGATTCGTTCCTTCGGTCGGTAGCTCCGTACCCATTCCCAGCCAACGGGGCTTTTTATTCTCGTCTATCAGGACATTGGAAAAGATTACTTCGCACGGGCTTGTAAGGGCCTCATAAATAATAGGGTCATCCTTGGGTTTGACATCACGGATGATGCCAAAGATGCCTTTTTCAACGTTTACGCAGCGCATCTGGCCGTTCTTCTTGCGAAGGTAAGCTATGTCGTCACCAATGATGGTTTGTCCTGACAGCATTGAAGTTGAAGTCTTGCCACAAGCTGACGGGAAAGCACCGGTAAAGTACGTGACTCGGCCACCAGGGCCATGGGCGCCGAGGACAAACATGTGCTCGGCCAACCAGCCTTGCTTGGAGGCTCTGTTGATAGCAAGCCGCAATGCCAATTTTTTCAGGCCTATCGTATTGCCGCCATACTGGGTGTTGACGCTATAAACAATATTCTCTTGCAGATCAATGTAAACACGACGTTTGTCGATGTTTTTGCTTACGGCGTTTTCAAGCTCACCTTCGGAATGGAGGAATCTGAAGAAATCAGGTGAGCTTCCGATTTTCTTGAACTGCTCATATCCGGAGCGATACAGAATAATCTCGCTGTGAGCGACGTAGGGCGAATCTGTTATTTGCGCGCACGGGATAGAAAACTCAGAATCAAGTGGCCCAAGGCAGAAAAAGCAGACGAGCATTTCCCGGCCAACCATTGAATCTTTTAGAAACGAGCGGACTTCTGGAACGCCACTTTCTTTATCAATTGAGTTTAAAGTTGCACCGAGGTCTGAGCCTGCCGGCAGCAAATACTTAGTTCTGGCCTTATCACGAGCCTGGTCATAGTAGCCGTCAAAGTGACAGGTATGGCCTGATATATCAAGCGCTATTTCCTCGCCATTGTCGATCGCCAGCTTGCGTATGTAGTCCATATCTTCGGTTGCGTCAGTACAAACGAAGACAGAATCTGGCTTGGCAAGTTCGATTGCGTCAGCTATGAACTGATGCAACTTAGGATTGTTCGGGGCCATAAGCCTGTCGTAGTTCTCTTTTGTCAGTTTTTCTTTCAGCAGTTTGTTAATATCATCCATACTTCAAACATCACCGTTTTTTCTTGTCAATTTAGTTCAAAAAAAGCCGAGGGATTGTAGCGATGCCACTAAACTATGTCAAATTGTTTTTCAGAAGGTGTTGGGATGTCCAAGGAACATCACGTAAGAAACCATAATCTGGAGAATTTGCTCATTTTATTTACAGCCATCATATTAAAATTAGCCATCTCGGACAATGGAAAGCAATAACACCACTTGAGTACCGTAACTACCGTTATCCAGAGTAATTAGACCAACTGCTTGCACGTAATGACGAATTTTTTTTTACAAAATGAGGTCGCATCTGAAGCATTTTTTTACGAAAATAATAATGGTATATTATAATAATGGTAGGATTGTGTACTTTGTGAATATCACGTAGGGCCAATTAAATACTAACAAATACAAGGAACATCATTATGGATAAGCGAAAAGGGTTTACATTAATAGAGCTTTTGGTTGTGATTGCCATCATTGCATTGTTGGTGGCGATATTAATGCCGGCACTGCAAAGGGCTAAGAAACAGGCAAGAGCAGTTGCCTGTCAGTCGAAACTACATCAGTGGTCTCTTATATTTGCGATGTATACAGGCGACAACAATGGCTATTTCCACGATAGACCTTTCGGAGCCAACTACGAAAAGATGTGGCCGACACTCCTTGAACCATATTATAACGATCCAATGTTGCGCTGCTGTCCGTCGGCTGAGAACCCCGATCGCAACACAGGTCCATTTGGCACGTGGGGTTGGCAGGGGCCGGCTGACCCAAGCTGGGGCTGGGGTGGTAGCTGGATGCCAGAGGAGGGTTTATTCGGTAGCTATGGTATAAGTCGCTACGTTCTGAACAAACAGGGC
>CAYSPM010000078.1:6068-8416 GCA_964432925.1 uncultured Pirellulales bacterium
CGGCCATTGAATACAAACCCGGCTTTTTATCAACCAGCCATTTTGCTGCTCGTATAGCGCCACCTGCGAAGGTGTCTCTGCTGTGAGCAGTGTGATTGAGTGTAACCGTTTCTCCGGGTGCGCTAAAGATAACTGAATGTACGCCTGTGATGTCACCTGCTCGAATGGCGTGCATCCCAATAGTTGCTTTTTCGCGCAACGCATTCTTTCCAATTCTGCCGTGAATGAGAGCTCCAGGAAAATCCCAGCCTGTTGTTTTGCAGATATTTTCAGCTAATGTAAGAGCGCTGCCGCTTGGAGCATCTTTTTTGAAGCGATGGTGTTGTTCAATTATCTCAATATCGTACTCTTGGCCCAGTATCTTTGCGACCTTACCGACTAGATTGAATAGAACGTTCATTCCGACGCTCATATTTGTACCGTATATAATCGGCGTCTTCTTCGAGGCGGTTTTGATTTTTTGTAGCTGCTGGTCACTTAAGCCTGTGGTACCCAGAATGAGTGCTATACGGTTGGCACCGCAAAAGTCAATCGTTCTATCTGCCGTTTGTGAAGTTGAAAAGTCTATAGCAACATCAGCACTACCCGGAAAGTTGTCGCTGATCTTCACATCAATAGGGCCGATACCCGCTACCAGGCCTGCATCTTTGCCGTGGTCGGGATGACCATTTCTTTCAACGGCCCCAACAATATCGAACTGTCCGGATTCGACAGCCAATGCGAGTATGCGTTTACCCATTCGCCCTGCAGCGCCGATAACTATCAGTCTCGATCCCATACTAAGCTCCTTGAAAGCCTTCTTCAAGCAACCAGCTAAAATTACTCCGCGATGTTAGCAAACAAAAGGCGAGGATATATCTTTTAGCCCAACATCTTACGAACGAGCACTCTAAGCTCTTTCTATCCGGTGCTGTTGGCCCAGCCAATCAGTAGACGGTCCGTCCGAGCGCATCTTCAAACCTCAAGACGTACTCGCGATAAAATACCTCCGCTTCGGAAGCACTGATCCGATGATTTCTGTCCATATCTGCGTCCCTGTAAAGAGGCAGCACTAGACGATCCGGCATAGGTGCTGTCGCTTCCGCACTATGGATTAAGAGGCTCTCCAACTTGGACATATACTCTTTCGCCCCGGCATCAACCGTGTAGCTTATAGTTCTGTCAAAAAATGTCTTAGGAATACCAGCATCGCCTCTTCTCCTTGATGTGTATTCAGATTCACAGCCACCTCCGATAAAGGCCAGGACAAACAAAGCTATAGCAGTAATTCTCATTTTTGCTCTCCTTTACACTCAATAGGAAAGAAGCTTATATATCTCGCACTGACAATAAAGCTAAAACGGCCCAAGATTGTAGCCAGTGCACCAAGGTTCGTCAATTGAAACTGCTCTTTGTAACCTCAAAATTCTTCCATAATCCCAAGTTTTTAAATTTCTTACGGATTATAAGACCAAAAATAAAGCCAGACAGCAAGATGCGATATTAATAAGCCTCAAGCTTATTAAAACCGACCTTTTCTTGCTACACAGACGCTTTTAGCGAGCACAGATAAGGTACCTTTATAGATTCGGCAAAGATGTATTTTGCATTTAGCGAATTCCAATTATAATGTTATGTTATTCTTCTGAAAGAGCTATATCAATGGGCAATAGATTAGACGGAAAGGTGGCAGTTGTTACGGGGGCAAGTAGGGGAATCGGCCGAGCTATCAGTGTGGCTCTTGCTGAGGAAGGTGCAACCGTTGTGTTAGCAGCGCGTTCTTTGAAAGACCTCAAAAGGACGTCCCAGTTAGTTGCAAAGGTGGGTCCATCCCCGGAGATAAATGTTACCGATCTAACCGAAGAGAATTCTATTAAGAAACTCGTCGAATTTATCGCTAACAAATTCGGTCGTCTGGATATTTTGGTCAATAATGCTGGGGTCACTCACTCAGCCAGGCTACAGGAGACAGCAACTGAAGATTGGGATCTATGCTTCGCTGTTAACACCCGCGCACCGTTTATACTGTGTAGAGAGGCCCTGTCATTACTTGCCAAGGCCGATGTCGGATACATCGTAAATATCGCATCGGTTGTAGGGGTGAAAGGCTATCCGCTCCAAAGCGCCTACACGGCGTCGAAGCACGCACTTCGAGGGATGACAATCTCTTTGGCAGAAGAATTGAAAGGTTCAAATGTGCAGGTGCGTTTGCTTTGCCCTGGCGGAGTTGATACAGAGTTGCTGGAAAAAGTCCGGCCCGACATAAAGAAAGAGGACCTCATGCGGCCGGAGGAAATCGCTGAGTTAGTGATTTACCTTGTCACTCACAAAGGCAACGCCGTTATTGATGAGCTGCACATTCGTCGAGC
>CAYSPM010000078.1:8516-12929 GCA_964432925.1 uncultured Pirellulales bacterium
GACGCCGGCAAAATGAATCGCAGCGTGCTCGATATTGGGGGCAGCATCTTGATAGTGAGCAATTTCACCCTTCATGGCGATTGCCATAAAGGGCGTCGGCCAAGTTTCGACGCGGCAGCGGAGCCGGAGTCAGCCAAGGAACTCTACGAAAGAATAGCTCAGTTAGTTGCTCAGCAGGATGTGGCAGTTGAAAAAGGTGTCTTTGGCGAATATATGAGTGTGAGCAGTGTTAACGACGGCCCTGTTACTTTTCTGTTGGACAGCGGCAGACTATTCTAATCTTTGCATTTTTGCTTGCCACGTGGTCGGGCGGTGCGTTTGGCAAACAGGACCCCCAGGCTAAGTAACAAAACTGTAGCAGGTTCGGGTATGGATACTGTATACTCGATTGGTGCGCTGGAGCTACTAGTCTTTGGGACAACTGAGCCGCCGCCACCTCCACTGAAGCCCTGCCTACTATAGTCTGGAATGGCAGGAAACAAACGACTACCGCCACCGCCGCCACCTGCAGTACGTACGACCTTTTCGCCCGCTACAAAATCGTACTCAACAGGTTCGAAAACCGCAACAATCACCTTAGACCCATTGAGTTGCACTGTGGTGCTGATTGCTGTAGGATCGCTAACATCGCCGAGCCAGTGAGCGAATTTGTAGCCTGTTTGTGGTAACGCAGTAATAGCGACCTCGGAGTCTAGTGCAAAGTGATGAAGACCAGCAATTGGTGTTATGTTGCCGCCCTTAGTGGGACTCTGCTGTATGAGAAGATCAACAGCGCGATTTGCACCGTAGGCAGGTTTAATTGCGCCAGCAATGGTGAAAATCGTGGCTAGTGTTACAGCAGCGATAATTGTAATACTGCGTTTCATCAACCACCTCCCGTGTATTCCGGTGATCATAAACCTCCAGATGTTTACTCTGCGTCAACAGATCACCAGATATTAAAGTTTGTGCGGTCGACATGGGAATCTCTAATACGTTCCCACTTTGACCTTAACAGCCCCCATAATGAATTATGATAATAGAATACCTTATTAAGTTGTGAAAGTCAAGGGTTTTTAGCTGTGAGTGTGAGGTGGCCGGCGAATAATTGCGCAAATTACCTTTACGGTGTAATAGACATATTCTTTTAGGACTTATAGTGATCCGTCAGCAAGAAATAAAGCAGATTTTTTTGCTAACAAAACCGGATAATTTAAATAATTATCCTTTTAACGTGATCTTAAAATCTTTTGCCTCTACTTCCATCGAAGTTGAGATAGTTCTTCTTCGGTGCGAATAAATAGCACGGTGCCGTCGTTTAAGAGGATCGCCGTTTTTAAAAGACAAGCTTGCCCCAGCGCAGGCGGGGGGTAACTGCTCCTCGGAATTTAGACAATGGAGAGTACTTAATCACAAACAACTTTAGTAAAAAATATTTGGGTTAATGAACGATCATTCCTACCAAATAGATGCAGGGGTCCATACTCCAAGCTCATCTACAGCTTCGTTGCCTGAAAGAACCGCATCAGCAGTACAATCGGAAATAACTGCTCCCCTAGCTACTCCAAACAAACCACCGACAAGGTATACTCCTGTGACATTCCCTGTCATATGGCAATCCGTCATGTCCCCATAGCTCTCACCTGCAAGGGCTCCGATATAGTTATAACCGATAATATAGGCATCTTGAATTGTCAGATTAGTTACAACTCCATGAGTCATAATTTCACCAAAAAGGCCCAGACAACTACCCCCTTCAATAGTAAGGTTGGAAATCGTATGACCTTGGCCGTTAAAGGTCCCATTGAAGATAAAAATCGGGGCAGTGGACCAAACCATACCAGACATGTCAATATCCGCAACAAGTATATAGTGAGCATTGATATCATAATTATTGATCGCCACCAGATCCCGGGCCGTTTTAATCTCATAGGGTTCATCCGGGGTCCCACTACCAGATAGTTGTGTAATGGGGTATTGATCAGTCAATCTGGTTAATTGTGGATAGGTATTAGGTTCTGTAATCGTCCAAATATCTACCAAACCATGAGATGTTTCACCGGCAAAGTCCCATCCGACGCTTAAATAAGTCCCAGAATCCTGTAATTTTGCAGTGGGTAGCCCAACACCCCCGGCACTAATTTTTTGACCACTTACCTGTATGTCCCAGAAACTGTGCGTGGTCCGTCCTGAGCTTTTTCCAATAAGACCTCCTATTGAATTGTTTGAGTCTGCTATGATCTCACATGCAGCGTAACACCGACAAACCGCAGCTTCATAAGAATCGTTATTACCAATCAAGCCACCCAAAGACTTTTCTCCGGTTACAGTACCTATTGCGTAGCAATCTGAAATATTGTCATAATTCGTCCCAACCAAACCTCCCACTTCACCTCCTACACCCTGGATATTGCAAAACGCGGAACAGTCCACGACATGCCCACCATAGTTAACGCCTACTAAACCTCCGACCATTGATTCACCACTGATACTTCCTGTAACACTACACTGTAATATCAAACCGTAATTACCACCAACCAATGCTCCCACACTACTACTCAAGCCGAGGATTGTGATATTTCGGAGTTCGATATCTTTAACGACACCATACGAGAAGCCGATGAGCCCTAATACCTTTGTACGCTGAGAACCCTTAATTACCATATTCGAGATGCTATAACCATTGCCATCTAAAGTTCCAGCAAACTGAAAAATGAACGATTCGTTAAGAATCTCATCTCCTGGTATATTCGGATCCAGATCAATATCTGCTATCAGTTTGAAATATTTGAAGTAATAATCACTGTTGCCTATTAACTTCAACTGTTCGGCTGTTGAGATTAAATAGGGATCGTTCGGCTCGCCCGTACCACCAGCAAATTCAACCGCAAGAGCAGTTGAGCCGAATAGCGCGAAAATTGCCACATAAAGGCACCGTGCTTTGAAGACATGAAATGCACTCATGATAAGGCCCTCCAATATATACCGCATTTATATATAGCTATGATAGCAAACCGTCGAAGAAAGAGCAAGATAAATGATATGCTGAGCACATCAAAGATATGTTAGGCTTCTATTTCCATCGAATTGGAAGTGTTCCTTCCATATCTGGGAGCTGCCCCATTTCTGTAAGGGCATAATCCTACTGTTCGAGATGTGTCGTAGGACTACACTTGCTATGAAAGGAGCTACACGTAGGATTTTGTGACAGATTGCAGGGTCTTTCTTGCTCTGCGTACAGCCAAAGCTGGAGAACGTTCTATCAGCAAACCCACCCAGCGATAACAACCTCCTCGTAAAGTTTATCTCTCATACCTTGCATCTCATGCCTCGTGTACGCGTTTATGCGTATCCCCTCATTCACGCTACTTCAATTGTCCCAGCGGAAAAACCTTTGTCATTTCATTTTCAATCCACTCCATTGCATCTATTGGCTTCATCCGCCAATATGTTGGACAAGGACTGAGCACCTCAACAAGTGAAAGACCTTGGGTGCCTTCAGCCTGCAATTTGAAAGCATGCTTGATAGCCTTTTGGGTCTTGCGGATTTGAGCTGCGCTGCTAAGCGCACAGCGCTCAATATAGATCGCTCCCGGCAATACTGCCAGTAGTTCAGATACTTGCAGTGGATAGCCCTGGTTGGCAGCTTTTCGACCCTGTTGCGTTGTTTGTGTCACCTGTCCCAGAACGGTTGTTGGTGCCATTTGCCCGCCAGTCATTCCAAAGACCGCGTTGTTAATGAAAATGACCGTTATCTGCTCAGCTCTGTGAGCGGCATGAATAATCTCGGCGGTGCCGATGGCGGCAAGGTCACCGTCGCCCTGATATGAAAAGATTATTTTGTCAGGATTAGTTCGTTTCATCCCTGTTGCGACAGCCGGTGCTCTGCCGTGCGCAACCTCAACCATATCAACATCAAGGTAATCGTACGCCAAGACCGCACACCCTACCGGAGCAATGCCAATGGTCCTTTCACGTATGTCCAGTTCATCGATTGCCTCAGCAATGAGCCGATGGGCAATGCCGTGTCCGCAACCAGGACAATAATGCGTCGGGCAATCTTTAAGGGTGGATGTTCGCTTAAATACTGTCTCCATTGCTCCTGCCCTGCTAAGATTAAAACTCAAAGCTAAAAGCGAAAAACCATAATTTAAATTTCAAAACTTATTTCTACCTTTGAGAGTTAAGATGCTTGAACCCAATATATTTGCTAATTCTTTAGTTTCATTTAAGAGATATTCTAAGGCTCTGTTGAAAAGGTCGGTTGTCATTTCGACCGAATCCCCTAAGGGGCGGAGTGGAGAAATCTATTAAAAAACAGATTCCTCGACTCGGCTTCGCCTCGCTCGGAATGACAGTTTTTTAGGTTTTCAACAGAGCAATATTCTAACTGAGCGTTATTTATTTTTATGGAATATTGGTATGCTCTGTCTT
>CAYSPM010000079.1:0-12865 GCA_964432925.1 uncultured Pirellulales bacterium
GGAGTAAGCAAAAATATCCGTTGCTAATTCGTTAAAAAAACTGTGAATGGTTACGTCAATTTTAATTTTTATTGAAAACAAACATATCGGCATATTCCAATTTTGTGAAGTAGAGTGTAGAATACCGATATTTGTATATGTCAAAAGCTATTATTGTGAGGTCGTCAGATGGACAAGTTCTTGGTAACCGGTGGAGCTGGCTTTATCGGGTCGAATATCTGCAGGAAACTCGTTTCACAAGATTGTTTCGTAAGAGTTGTTGACAATTTGCTCACCGGCAAGAAAAGCAACCTTGCCGATATTTTTGACAGGATTGAGTTTGTCGAAGCCGACATGGGCGACGAGACCGTTGCGCGCTCGGTGATGAAGGATGTTGATGTCGTCTTGCACCAGGGGGCTTTACCATCTGTGCCACGAAGTGTAGATGATCCTGCCGCTACGCATAAGCATTGTGTTGATGCAACTTTTACGCTTTTATTGGCTGCGCGTGATGCTGGTATAAAACGCTTTGTGTATGCGTCGAGTTCAGCAGCTTATGGTGATACGCCAACCCTGCCTAAGGTCGAGACGATACCTCCCAGTCCTCTCTCGCCATACGCCGTGGGCAAACTTGTCGGTGAATATTATTGCTCGGTCTTTTACCAGGTCTATGGTCTCGATACTATCTCACTACGATATTTCAACGTTTTTGGTCCATATCAGGATCCAACTAGTGAATATGCCGCAGCCATACCAGCCTTTGTAAAGGCTATGCTGAATGATAAGTCCCCGACAATATATGGCGACGGCCAGCAAAGCCGGGATTTCACATACATTGATAATGTCGTCGAGGCAAATCTGCTTGCTGTAAGAGCAAAGCAAACGAAGGGCGATGTCATAAATATCGCTTGTGGTTCGGCTGTCACGGTAAATGCAATTATAGACGCGATAAATGGCCTGCTTGGCAAGAATATAAAGCCAACTTACACTGATCCACGTCCTGGTGATGTAAAACATTCTCTCGCCGACATTGCGCTGGCCAAGAACCTGATTGACTACAAACCAATCGTTCCGTTCCAGCAAGGTCTTGAAAATGCTATAAGCTGGTATCGTGGTAATCTGTAGCCTGTGATTGGTTTTCCATTTATTGGACTTTATTCCTGGCTGAGCTTTTCGTTATGTAGAATCGGGGGTAGAGTCCTTGTGGAGTTTGTATTCAACACTGTCGACAAGCGCCTGCCAGGAAGCTTCAATGATGTTCTCCGAACATCCAACTGTGCCCCAGATATGGGTTTTATCCCGCGATTCGATTATCACACGTACACGAGCAGCGGTTCCGGCTCCTGCATTGACCACGCGAACCTTGTAATCGATCAGGTGAACGTCTTTAATGCTTGGATAAGAGTTTTCGAGCGATTTTCGTAGAGCGCCATCAAGGGCATTAACAGGGCCGTCTCCCTCACCAACAACATGTTCAATTTTATCGCCGACTTTCAGCTTAACAGTGGCTTCTGTGACAAGCTCACCAGTCCTGCGTTTTTCTACCGTAATGTGATATTTAATGAGGTCAAAATATGGCTTATAAAGGCCCATGATCTTCTTGACAAGTAAATCAAAGCTGGCGTTAGCTGCCTCAAACTGATAGCCTTCGTTCTCGAGCTGCTGTACTTTAGTAAGTATCTTTTTGGCCAGTTTCTTGTCTTGAGCTAACTCTGCTTTTTCAAGCTCGGATAAAACATTGGATTTGCCGCTCAATTCGGAAATAAGGTATCGACGTTCGTTGCCGACGAGCGCGGGCGGAATGTGTTCATACGTGCGTTTGCTTTTACGCAGGGCATCCACATGTAAGCCTGCTTTATGAGCGAATGCACTCTCTCCAACATAAGGCATATTCATCACCGGTGTCAGGTTGCAAATCTCGAATACAAAGCGAGACACCTCAGTTAACGCCCTTATTTTTTCCGGTTCGAGAACTTCAAAACCCATCTTAAATACCAGGTTCGGTATGACCGCACACAGGTTAGCGTTGCCGCATCGCTCGCCCATGCCGTTAATCGTGCCTTGTATATGACGTGCACCCGCTCGGACGGCGGCGAGACAGTTAGCTGTAGCGCAGTCGGTATCGTTGTGCGTGTGGATGCCGATTACAATAGGACTGAATCGTTCACAGACTTTTTTGGTTATTTCGTAGATTTCATCTGCCAATGAGCCTCCATTAGTGTCACAAAGGACCAGCACATCGGCTCCAGCCTCGGCAGCCGCTGCCAGAACCTTCATGGTATACTCTTGATTGTCTTTATAGCCGTCGTAGAAGTGCTCAGCGTCGAAGATAGTCTCAAGGCCGTGCTTCTTCAAGTACTCGACCGATTCTGCGCAAAGCCTAAGATTTTCTTCCAACGAGCAGCCCAACACATCCGTAACGTGCATATCCCATGCCTTGCCGACCAACGTGGCAGCCTGAGTTTTGCATGAGAGAATCGCGTTCAGCGATGCATCGTCGCTGATACTGGTGTCAGCTCGTCGAGTGTTCCCGAAGGCCACAATTTTTGTGTTTTTCAGCCCCAGTTTGCTTACTTGCTGAAAGAATTGCATCTCCTTCGGATTGGAAACTGCGTATCCACCTTCGATATAGTCGAGACCAAGCTCGTCAAGGCACTTGGCTATCGATAGCTTGTCTTCGAGCGAAAGGCTAACGCCCTCAGTCTGCATGCCGTCGCGTAAAGTCGTGTCGTAAAGAGTTATTCTTTCCATTGGTATTTTCGAGGTCTCGTTCTTTGCTCAACTAAGCCACTGACGGTAGGATACCACGGTGACGTCAAGTGTAAACTTCGCCTGATTTTATTTCAATGGGCGGCAATGTAAAGGACAAAGTTTTCTGCTATCCGGCCAAATCTGTCTAAATTCTTGTTAAATTTCTTGCGAATAAAAATTTTTTAGGTAAAATTCTGGTTTTGTCTAATTTGATTAAAGCCGGTTATTTGGTCTTTTTGATATGTTCCTGACAGAAATATTGCAGCCAGCTTGCATTAAGGTTCCGCTTGAGGGCGAGGATAAAAATGCTGTCATTGCTGAACTAATAGACCTGCTGGATGTAAATGGGCTTCTTTTCGACAAAAAGGCTGTCTCGGAGGCGGTCTTCACGCGTGAGCGGACACGTAGTACAGGAATCGGCTCCGGCATTGCCATACCGCACGGCAAGTGCAAGGGCCTGAAAGAACTCGTGATGGCCCTTGGTATAACTCATGAGCCAATCGATTTTGAGAGTGTGGATGGCAAACCAGTCAGGATCATCATGCTTCTGGCTTCACCAGCCAATCAGACCGGGCCACACATCCAGGCTTTAGCTCAAATAAGTCGGCTGATGCTCGACGAACAATTTAAACAAGCGCTCGAAAAGGCAAGCTCAGCGGAGGAAGTGTACGATCTCTTCGGTAAGAAGGAAAGAGCCTGAATTGCGATCTTACCAGTGTTGCAGATTACTATAATGGTCTACACATAACACCTTGCGTGTGTCATAGGTTTTGGTTTGTAGGCGTCGTCTCCCACAAAATCAGGCCGAGTTCGTAGGGATTAACCAGGTCACGGTGCCTGGGTAAAACTCTCACGGCCACACCATGTTGACCGGTTCTATTGCACAGTATTGAGCCGCTAAACCAGTGCTCGCCTTTCTGTTCTGAAGCGCATTCGTGATTCATTCTCGCACCGGCACCATCCTTGATGTTTCCCCACGTATCGACTATGCCGTGATAAAGTTCAACTGAAACGTCGTCAGGATTAATCCTGCCGAGCCTGACAAGCGTTCGGATGCTCAATTCTGTCCCGACCTTGAGTTGCGGGTGTTTGGGATTTATCTCTTTGTTTATCTCGCCATTATTGACCTGCATTATTACGTCTCTGACTCCGAGTTCGGGCCAGGATTTTCTCATTTCAGACTTCCATTTTGAAAACTCTTTAGCCTTGGTCATAGCTTCAGCCGCCAGGTAGCGCCACCTCGCTGTGGCTGGATTGTAGAGCCGACGCGTATACTCGGCAACCATCCTGTGCGTATTGAAACGAGGAGCAATCCACTTTAGGGAGTTCTTTATCCGACGTATCCAAGCTCGCGGCAGGTTATCAGCCGAACGGGTATAAAATAGCGGAACGACTTCATTCTCCAGAATGCTATATATGGCCTGTGACTCGACCATGTCTTGATAATCTTCGTCCTGACCACTTTCACTGGCTCCAATAACCCACCCACCATCCGGTGTGTAGCCTTCACACCACCATCCGTCCAGTGTGCTCATGTTCAGTACACCGTTCATCGCAGCTTTCATGCCGCTTGTTCCGCTGGCCTCCATCGGTCTTCGCGGGTTGTTTAGCCAAAGATCCACACCACGAACCAGGACTCTGGCTATGTCTATGTCGTAATCCTCCAGGAATACGACACGTCGTCTTACAACGTCTTGATTAGCAAAGTGCACAATGTGACGTATGATGTCTTTACCCGCTGTGTCCTTTGGATGTGCCTTGCCGGCAAATATAATCTGCACGGGGTGCTCCGGTGCATTTAGCAGCCTTATCAGCCTTTCTGGATTCCTGAGCAATAGATCGCCCCTTTTGTAAGTGACAAAGCGCCGGGCAAAACCAATAGTCAGTGCGTTTGGATCCAGCACCTCTTCAGCCCGGTTCAGCTCCGAGTGGTAAGTGCCGCGGCGTTTGAACTGAGCCTTGAGCCGCTCGCGTGTGAAAACAATCAACTGCTCCTTGCATCGTTGATGTGCAATCCATAATTCTTCATTAGGAATCCGGTCGATGTTATTCCATACCGATTTGTCATTAATTGGCTCAGACCAATCCGGTCCAAGATACCTATCGTACAAGGAATATATCTCAGGCGATAACCAGTTCTTAATGTGTGCTCCATTGTTTATAGATATGATCGGTACTTCCTTAGCTGGAACACTTGGCCACAGATTACCCCAAACCTCACGCGAGATATTTCGGTGTAGTTTGCTAACTCCGTTGATGTAGCCGCTCAGTTTCATTGCTAAGATTGGCATTTTGAATGGCTCGTTTTCGTCGTCTGGAAGCATCCTGCCTAACCCCAAAAAGTGATTTCTGTTAATGCCAAGATGTGGAAAGTAGCTGCCGAAGTACTTGTCCATCAGTTCAGCGGGAAATTCATCAAGCCCTGCCTTAACGAGCGTGTGCAGGGTAAAGACATTACTAGCCCTGGTTGCCTCCATTGCTTCTTCAAACGTTAGATTCTCCGCGTTTCGCAATTCTCTGATTCTTTCTAATGCCATGAAAGAAGCGTGCCCCTCGTTCATATGGCAGACGGTTGGTTCATAGCTCATAACCCGAAGAGCCTTTAGCCCACCGATACCCAACATGATCTCCTGACGAATCCTCAGTTCACGGTCACCACCGTAGAGACTGCTTGTAATCATGCGGTCCACTGGCGAATTAGCAGGTATGTTTGTATCCAATAAGTAGAGCTTTACTCTCCCAATGGAGACGCACCATATCTGGGCCAGCACGCACCTGCCTGGATATTCGACGGAAATGGTCAAAGGTCGGCCACTGTCTTTGCGAATCAGCTCAATCGGCATATTCCGGACATCATTCTCGATGTATACCTCCTGCTGCCACCCATCGATGTTTAGATACTGCCGGAAGTAACCTTTCTGATATAAAAGCCCAACACCGATCATCGGCACGCCTAGGTCGGACGCGCTCTTTAGGTGATCGCCTGCCAGTAATCCCAGACCGCCGGCGTAGATGGGCAATGATTCGTGAAGACCGAATTCTGCACTAAAATAGGCGACCAATGGTTTACCGGACTCCGGACAGACCCTGTCAAGCCAGGTGGGCCCTTCAAGATAGGATGTGAGCATATCCGTAGCTTGTTTCAACTCGTGCAAAAAACTCTCATCGGTGGCCAGTGCCTCCAATCGTGCCTGTGAAACGGTGGCGAGGAACCTGATGGGATTGTGCCCACAAGCTGCCCATAAATTATTATCGATACGCCTGAATATCTCCAGAAGCTCGGGGTTCCACGACCAAAATGTGTTTCCTGCGATAGTTTCAAGGCTCTTCAAAGCATCCGGCACGGCCGGCAAAACTGTGAAGCTACGCACGTTAGGCATTTGCGTCTCCTAACAAGGTAAATCGTGTATTTTGCCGTACTAACGCCGCGACAAGCAGCAACTCCTCATCAATTTAATCGGCAAATCTACTCATTCGCTTAACAGTAAAAACCGATGGAAACATTGGGTTTGATAGATGATGCGCGTCCGATATTTTAGCTAATTTACCCACTGATCCAGAAGTAAAAAAGGCCTGTCTGAACAGGCCTTTTATACTTTGCTGGCTACCTCCACTGATGCCGTGAGAAAGGAATTTGAAAAGAACCCATTACATCTATGTGGGTAATCGTTGCTTGTGTCCGAAAGTCCTATCGAGTAGGCATTTCCGATCCAGCAAGGCCTGATTTCCCTGAGTACGGGTATCGGTTCTTTCAAATATACGCTATCTGCACGAACACCGCAGGGGTCAGCCTGCAATTTCTTTTGTACCAAATTCAGCACCCAAAGTCAAGGTTGTACCTAAAACATTGGTATGTAGTAACTTTGCCTTTTCTTTAATTTTCGGCTGTATAGTGGCTTTTTCTAAAGCCAAATTCTGTTAAAAACTGCCAGAGAACCCTCCATTACTGAAACGACAAATCTGGCCATAGGCTAACAAAGTGAACTAACTGTAGCAATATCGGGCTGTGCCTATGGTTCAGCCCAAGTGGGCTTATAGAGTTCGCAGTTCTGCCCCCACAGCGGTAGCCAGATTCTTCACGATATCAGCCTGAAAGTGATCGACCGTATCATGAGTCAATGTTCCGTCCTGGTCCCGAAATAGCAGCGAGAGTGTAACGCTTTTTTTGCCTGGAGCAATGCCCTGGCCCCGGTATATCCCGACGAACCGAATATCCTCCAGTTCATCAGGAGCCTTTTGGTTCACAGCTTCTGCAATATCAGCCCAACGAGTCTGCTCACCGACAACAATCGACAGATCCCTCTGTATCGAGGGAAATCTTGGTATGGGCTTAACTTGTACCGGTCCAATCGAGCGAGCCAGAAGCGTCTCGACGTTGAGTTCAGCACCACAGGCTGTTACATCCTTGAGGGCAGATCGCTGCTTCACTGTCTGCGAAAAAATCCCAGCGCTACCTATTGTACTTCCATCTACGTTGATTTGCGCACCGATTTCGGCCCAGCTAAGTTCGGCAGGAATAAAAGTAATGTTGGCGTCTCTATTGATGTTTTTCACAAGACCTTCAATTACACCACGCAAGTCTCGTATGTCATTATCATAAACCAGCGCCAACCTGGTCTGTTCCAATGGTAGGTTATCCTTTCCTTTTATAGGCACAAAAGCGTCGGCGATTTCAAATATCTTGCACGGTGAATTACCTACGTTGCGATTTGACTTTAGGACACCCAGCAACGAGCCTAACAAACTCTGACGAAGCAAATTCGCACCTTGCCTGGCCTCATCTCTTGCACTCAAATGCTCATTGCCATCGGTCTGTGCGAAGAGTTCAGCAGATGACTTGTCAACAAAGCCCACAGTGATAGTCTCGTAAAAACCGCAGCCGTTAAGATATGAACCTATATTTTGAATCGCTTTCTGACGCGGGTCCAGAGGTACTGCCTCGATTTCGATCTTGCGCTGAGTGGGTATTTTATTATAACCGTAAACGCGAGCAACTTCTTCAATCAGGTCGACCTCACGATAAATATCACTACGCCACGAAGGTACTGAGCAGACTACTAAATCATTATTTAGTTTTGGTTTGAAACCTAATGTCGTTAAGATTCTAACAGCTTCTTCGGCTGATATCTCGACACCAAGCAGTTTATTGAGTCGCGACATCCGCAACTTGACTTTTTTCGGTGATGGCTTTTGTGGATAAACGTCGACTACACCCTTAGCTATCCTGCCACCAGCGACTTGTGTAATTAACTGACATGTCCGCGCCGAAGCCCAGTCCACCGTTTCAATATCAACCGTCCGTTCAAAGCGAAACGCAGCCTCTGATGGAAGTGCCAGTTTCCTTGATGTTGTACGGACGCTTACGGGATCGAAGTAAGCATCCTCAAGAAGAATCGTGGTTGTGGAATCGCTCACTTCGGTATCCAATCCACCCATCACGCCGGCTATCGCCACAGGCCCTCGTGCATCAGCGATGATCAGCATATTGGGCTGAAGATCGCACTGCGAGCCGTCGATACTGACTATGCGTTCGCCTGCGAGGGCCTTTCTAACTATTATCTTGCCTTGTGCTAACTTGTCGTAGTCGAATGCATGTGGCGGCTGGCCGGTTTCCATCATTGCGTAATTTGTTGCGTCGACAACGTTGTTAACGCTCCGCAGACCAATTACTTCAAGGCGTTTCTTTAGCCAGTCAGGCGAAGGCCCAACCTTTACTCCTTCAATGATCCTCGCTGTATATCGCCCACATAAATCAGGATCTGCAATCTCAACGCTTGCAAACTCTGAGGTATCTTTTTCCAGCTCATCTAGCACGACAGGCGGGAGCTTTAACTGCTTGCCTGTCACAGCGGAAAGCTCACGGGCAACGCCGATATATCCCAGACAATCGCCGCGGTTGCTCGTAATCTCGACGTCGATGACAGCGTCGTCGCCCAAATATTCGATGCCTTCACAAGGAAGTCCTAAATCACTTAAGACCTCGGCGATTTGTTCTGCGCCGAGCCCAATCTCGATGTATTCGCTCAGCCAACTCAACAGTATCTTCATAGCAATAGTACCAAAAAGGACAAACCTTCAATTTCGACAATAACTTACTGGTTAAAGGTACAGATGTCAACGTTACAGCAAGGGCTCCATCGGAAAAAACAGCCACTTTGGACTTTTATGCTTTCTGGCCGTTCTTTATAATATGGCGGTTGATTTAGGGCTAAAGATAAAAGGGGACCGTTATGGCAAAGTTTACCTTATTGGCAGTCATAGTAGTCGGCTCAGCCGTTATCTTTTTGCTTGTTGGCTGTGTCGAGCGCAGGCTCACCATCAACACCGAGCCTGAAGGGGCGCTGGTTTTTCTCAATGACGAGGAGATAGGCGTTTCACCGGTTACGGCCTCTTTTAACTGGTATGGCGATTATTCGGTCCGGATAAGTAAGCAAGGCCACAAAACGCTGAACACGCACCGCGAATTGAAGCCTCCATTGCACGATCACTTTCCATTTGATTTCTTCACCTTGCTTAATCCGAAAAGAACAGTCGACTCCTATGAATGGAGATTTAAGCTTGCACCGAGGGCACAATCTTCCCGGAAAGAGTTGATCGAAGCTGCCCAAGAGTTGAAAAGAAACTCTGATAACTGACTTGGGCGGAATAAGTGGGTTTTGTTTAGCAAAGTATTTGAAGGAATTGGCATGATTTTAGCTGTTGACAGATTGTTAGATATGCTACGAACGGCTGTGAATGTATGGGGCGATTCCTGCGGAGCAGCCGTCGTCGCAAAATTAGAAGGCGAACAATTAGGCCCGCCAATTCCCACCAGCAACTGAGCCAGGAAGAACTGATCCGGGATGCCCAAGAACTTAGAAAACAATTACATTAGCGATATGCGTGCTGGCATAGAACCACTCAAAAAGTGTTGAAGGGGGTTTAACAAGATAAGGATATTGTTATGGAAGTCGTTGAATGGATTGTTTGGGGACTTGCATGTGTTTTTGTTTTATGGGGATTCGTTACTTTCCTTATGGAAGTTTTCAAACCAGAACCCTTTCCACAAGGGCCGGAAGCTTGTTACCCACTCGCTTTGCGAAGACTACTCAGCGGTCTGTATACTTTGGGTATGGCAACTGGGGTGATTGTAACTGCTCTCAGCGACATTTCTAAATTCCATCTTTTATGGTTTGTGCCACTATTTCACTTTTTCGGAACTCAATGGATTGGGTGGATATACCTCTGGTTCTGTAATCGTCCAATTCGGAGGTATTATCAAGGCACTGGAACATTGATGGGCGAATTTCTTGCCCAAAGGAAATTTCGGGAAGTTTCTTCACTCCCAAAGGAAGCAAAAAAGCCCGAAAAAAAAGATACAAAAGACAAAGAGTCTGAAACGAAAGAAACACCAGAAAAAGTTGTCCTCGATCATCCTTTTTGGGATGACTATGCTGAGGTTCTCAAATCGGCTGCGGTGAAAGAAATGGATTCTGACAGTCTTGAAAAATTTAGACAGCTAAACTGTAGTCTTCTACCTTCTCAGCTTCTTAAAGTTCATTGGCCAGGATGGGAATTAGGCATCCCCCGTCCACCAAAATTAATTCCTAAAGAAGCTCTAAGTTTGTGGAACGTAGACATCGCTTTGTTTCTCAGAGATTTCTTCAAAAGACTTGAGGTCTGTAAGCTCTATTGTGATTTCTCAACTGTGGTCGAGCGATTTGGAGAGGAGCTTGTCGAAAAAAGATTCCGTACGAAAACCGGTTTACACTATAATTTGGAGGCCGTCTACTGGACGTTTAATAGAAAATTCAATAACTGGATCCACCAGAATATTAAACGCTATGATTGCAGTTTAGTATGTGAACTGGATGAAATACTTGCAAGGGCTGATAGTCAACTCCGAACGGCTTTTTTCCCAACTCCTGGGCCGCTCGACATTGGTCTTCGAAAACGGAAGAAATTTCAAAAACAAATGCTAAGCGTATTCGCGCCCGATTTAGAAAAACCATTGATAGAACAGATTTGGGGTGCAAAATTATAAAAAGAATCTTCACATCTAATTACTCACTCGTGCGCGTATAAGAGACAGCGACGATGGGAGAAATGCGAATGAGTTGGCAGGTTTAGCTTTGAGAGGTCGGTCGTTTAGGAGAATAATTTTCAAGGATTAAATCGGTAAAGGGGAAACAAACTGGTAATGGAGAAGAAGCACGAAAAGCAGGTTTGCGATACCATAATCCATTTTATTGCCAAGCGAAAGAACCTGACCGTAAATAAAATATGCTACCCCGATAAAGAGAAAAGAAACAGTGCGCCGAGTGTCGATAGGCTAATAGAGTGTCCGGGTCTAGAAATTGTTTTGGAACATACGCTGATCGAAAGTTATTCTGAGCAGATCGCGGATAGCAAAAGGGTTGCTAAACTTCTCGGGCCCTTACGAACTAAACTTGCAGGACGATTACCGATGCCTGGTCATTATAAGCTTTCAATAGAGGTAGGAGCTGTCAAAGGCGCTAAGGAAACGGAGCATATCCAAAATGCTTTGATCAACTGGATTAAGGAAAAAGCCCCTTTGCTTCGGGTAGGGTCGCCAAATGTAGCGCCTGCCCATTATATTAGGGAAAAACCACGTGGAATACCTTTTGAAGTTACACTTTATCGCTTTGCGCGCCGCGATGGTGAATTTTGCATTATGTTGGACGCCCCCGAAGATCTGCGAAAAAAGAAAAGACAGAGGATTCGTAAAGCGCTCGAAGAGAAATGCCCTAAACTTTGTAAGGCGAGAGGGGATAAACGTATTTCCATTTTGCTACTGGAGTAAGACGATATCTTTTTAGCCAATCATTTGGAGACAGCTCAGGCTGTGACTAAAGAGTTGTGTCGTCGCGATGATGCGCCAGATGAAGTTTACCTGGTGGAAACGGAGACAGAGATGAAACAATGGGTGGTCTGGGTTCTGAAAGACGGGACCAGCTTATTCCGAGATATAGAGAACCCCGGGCCTTATTATTTAGATCCGAGCGAAGACCCCTCGTAACACTCGTGCTAAAGAAGGTTTTTGACGATACCAGTCTATTGCTTTTTGCAGGCCATGAATAGGGATTAGCGTACATGGGATAGGGTTTAGGAAACAGATGAATATGAGGCTATAACAGATTGTTCTTGTACCATTCTATTGCTAATTTCAGACCATCCTTGAATTCTACAATTGCTTTGAAGCCGATCTGGTCTTACACAATAGCATTGTCGGCCTACAATGACCAAGAGCCATACTGCATCGGCTTCGCAGGCTTTAATACTTACCAAACAACAATCAAGAATTAACTTTCAAAGAATACCTAAGATACTTAGGTATTCTTTTTAAGCCAATACACAGTTGTTAATTTAACCGGTTTATGAACTGGCCGAGAGATGTTTTCTATAGGAGAAACACCTAAGGGAATCAACGTGTCCAGATAAAGGGAAAGTGAGAACATGCCATCGGTTTTTACTCTCGCTCAGGATAACAGAATTAAAGAAGATTTTCGCGATACCAATCTATAGCTTTTTGCAGGCCGTGGAGGGATTTGACCATAAGTTTGTAGTCAACGAAGTCCTGGAAAAAATCGGCGACGTCCACGTATTTCTTGGGGGAAAGAACAATATTGCTTTTTGCATTGAACTATAAGACTTTATCATTTAGAATTTTTATCGCTCTATTGAAAGCCCCATTGATGTCATTTCGAGCGCAGCGAAGTGGAGTCGAGAAATCTGCTTTTTAATAGATTTCTCCACTTCGCGTCCCTTAGGGACGCTTCGGTCGAAATGACCTGGGGGGGGTAGATTACCGCTTTCGCGGTAATGACATTTGTTTTTGCTGAAAGCTATATATGGCTATTCTAAAACTGAATAAACATAATGAAGCTAAAGAAATTGAATTTGAATTAAAATATCTTACCTCTCTAACAACCCAGCAGCGGTTTGAATTGATGTTCAGAAAAACACAAGAAATGTTAAGCCTGCGTAAAAAACGAAATGCACACAGAACAACTACTAAAATTATTAAAAGAAAACCACGTTAAATTTGTCATAATCGGCGCCACTGCCTTTCCTGTTCATGGCTATTCACGCGCAACACTGGATATTGATATCTTTATAAAAGCGGAAGAAGAAA
>CAYSPM010000080.1:0-3687 GCA_964432925.1 uncultured Pirellulales bacterium
GGCGGATTCCTTTTTATGCTGGCTGGGGCTGCTGCCCTTATCTCCACGCAGGTTGGTCAGCTTGCCGGCTGGCCACGCCTGCTCGCGGACTCCTTTAGGATTTGCATTCCGGGCTTCGACCGAAAGTTTGCCTGGAGGACACAGTTCAGATTATTCCTGCTGTTCTTTTTATGCACAAATATAATTATCGTCTTTGCCTTCAAACAAAGACCCGTGTTTCTTGTACAGTTCTCTGCTATTCTGGATGGGCTGCTGTTGACACCTTTACAGGCAATATGGGTCGCAATTGGTCTTTTTCTTGTTATGCCGAAGTTACTTTCAAAAGAAGCTCGGCAGGTGCTGAGGCCAAATTGGATTTTTGCCGCAGGACTTATTCTGGCATTTTTGGTGTTCGGTTATTTCTGCATCTTCCAGATTCCCTCGGTGCTGAGTCGCTTTTAATGGAGCAGTTTAATTGAAGGCCTTAGTTTACATCGAACCATTACGAGTTGAATATACGGATGTACCCGCTCCAACTATTAGCGACGATGATGTTCTCGTCCGGATCAAAGCTTGTGGAGTATGTGGTTCCGATGTCCAAGGTTATACCGGAAAAACCGGCAGAAGAATCCCGCCTCTGATTATGGGCCACGAAGCATCCGGCATCGTCGAAAGCCTCGGTAAAAACGTCAAAGATTTCAAACCAGGTGAGAGAGTCTGCTTCGACTCAACCGTCTACTGCAACAAATGCGATCCCTGCAAGAGGGGCCTCTACAATCGCTGCGAAAAACGACAGGTCCTCGGTGTCTCCACCGCCGATTTCAAAAGACATGGCGCATTCGCCGAGTACATCGCTGTGCCATGGTGGATCGTCTCAAAAATCCCCGACCATCTTTCTTTTACCCATGCAGCTCTTCTGGAACCTGTCTCAATAGCCATGCACGCTGCCAACAGAGCACCCATATCCGGCAGTGACACCCTCGTCGTCATTGGGGCCGGGACAATCGGCCTTTTAATCCTGCAGGCAGCTAAGCTAAAAGGCTCTCAAAAGGTCATCGTCTCCGACATAAACGAATTCCGCCGTGACACTGCAATAAAACTCAACGCGGATATCGTCCTGAACCCAACAACGTCCAATTTAAAAGAGGCCGTCTTTAGTGAAACTGAAAGCAAGGGCGCCGATGTCACTTTTGAAGCCGTCGGCTACGCAAACACCTTTGCCGATGCAATCTCCGTAACAAAAACTGGCGGCCATCTCGTTGCCGTCGGGAACCTGCAAAAAATGGTTGAATTTGACTTGCAAGAGCTTGTCGCCAGAGAGCTCACCTTCACCGGCTCTTACGCTAGCGCCGGTGAATTCCGTGACTGCATCGACCTCGTCGCCTCCGGCAAAATAAATGTCGAACCACTAATCAGTGACGTCCTGCCTCTTAAAGATGGCCCCAGCGCCTTCGACCGACTGCTAAAAGCCGAGGAAAATCTACTCAAAATTGTCCTTCAGCCATAGAATCTGGATATCTAACTATGCAAGAGCTTTTCGACCTTACCGGCAAAGTCGCAATTATTACCGGAACCAGCCGAGGCATCGGCCAATACTTCGCCCGCGCCCTCGCAAAAGCCGGAGCGGACCTGATCATCACAAGCCGTGATATTTCGAGACTTGATAATTTCAAAGAAGAAATAGAGTCACTCGGTCGAAAAGCACTACCTGTCAAGCTCGATGTTCTCTTGCAAAGTGACATCGAAAAAATGGTCAGAACTGCGATCAGCGAATATGGCAAAATTGACATTTTAGTCAACAACGCCGGCCTGAATATCCGGGCACCTGGTACTGAATTGAACCGGCAGGATTGGGACACTGTTCTTGACATAAACCTAAAGGGCAGCTTCTTCTGTGCTCAGGCTGTTGCAAGAGAAATGATAAAGAGAAACTATGGCCGAATCATTAACATTGGCTCCTGCACGTGTGTCTTCGGCATGGAAGGCATCGCCCCTTACACCGCAAGCCGAGGTGGAATCCTCGCCCTCACTCGCAGCCTTGCTGTAGAATGGGGCAAGTTCAGCATCACTGTAAATGTCCTCGCACCGGGCTGGTTCAAGACGGCACAAAATGCGGTTCTTTACGAAAATAAAAAGTGGGTTGATTATATAACAGACCGCATCCCGCTGAACCGGCCAGGCCAGCCAAACGACCTCGATGGCGCCGTTGTGTTCTTAGCTTCAGATGCGTCTGCTTACATCACTGGCCAGATAATCCTCGTCGATGGCGGCTTCACTACAGGATCAACAAAAGCGATCATTACAAACGATTGAAATTTGTCTTTCATAAAATCGCTCATTGACTGGTTAATCTTCTATTAAGGAACCGCCATTAGTTACTGTCAGGTACTGCGTATCGTCGGCAAACTTCATTACTCCTTCATACGAAGCTGGAATAAGTAGACAATCTCCCGCTTTGAACTCAGCGCTACCTTCTTTTGCGCTTGAAATCGCTCCATAGCCGGATATAAAAATCAGCGTTTTCATTTTGCCCGGAGATAACAACACCTCCCCACCCCTAACTTGATGGCCCTTATCCACCTTAAAGTATTCGCAGTCCACCAGCCGACCAACCGTCGTCACCGGCAGGTCCTCACCACTAATGTCGAAATGTATGCTTTGTAGCGCCTCTTCGATATGCAGCGGCCTGGGTTTGCCTGTGTCATCGACTCTATTGAAGTCAAAGACCCTGTATGTCGTATCTGAGGGGGTCTGTATTTCCGCTATCAATAGACCCGCGCCAATACTGTGAGCTGTACCAGCCGGCAGAAAATGGCACTGGCCAGCCTCTACGGGTACCCTCGTCAAAAGTTCAGCAACTGTGCCATCTTTGATTGCCTGCGCAAACTGCTCACGAGTTACACCTTTGTTCAATCCCTTGTAGATTACCGCGCCCGGCTTAGCATCTATGATGTACCAGCACTCTGTTTTCGGTTCTCCTTTTCCCATAAGCTTACACGCCTGAGAATCCGGATGCACCTGGACACTCAATATATCCTGAGCGTCGAGAAACTTAATCAGTAAAGGAAAAGGCAATTTAAAGTCTTCGTTACCGGTAATGTCTTCAGGATATTTCCGGATTACATCTGCAAGAGTCCTTCCAGCCAAATCGCCATTTTCTATAACAGACTTATCGTCCGGCAGATCAGCCAGCTCCCAGCTCTCGCCGATTTTCTCCCCTGAAGGTATATCCTTGCCAAATACCTGCCGCAGCTTTTGTCCGCCCCAGATGCGCTGTTTGTATATGGGCCAAAACCTAAAAGGGTAAATATGCATGCGCATATATTAGCTTGGCAATATGATTTGTCTATAGGCTATTATAGCTAAAAATTTGGATTGATGGACGTAGTGTAAGTGCTGTATATAGTTGTGTTTAGATATGCCTTTGGTTTCTCGGAGAGTCTCAAGTTGAAAAAAATTGTTTTTTCCTTGATCGGGATGATAAGCTTGTCTATAATATCTATAGACAAGATTCATAAGGAATTCAAATATGAAATTGACCACAAAAAGTGAATACTCAATTTTGGCTCTGATATACATCGCTCGCCATCAAAACAAGGGCTTTATAAAGATCGAAGAGATTTGCTCACATTGTGACATCTCCAAGAAATATTTGGAGCTGCTGTTCACAATATTGAAGCAGAATAGATACTTAAAAACCAGAAGAGG
>CAYSPM010000080.1:3787-12733 GCA_964432925.1 uncultured Pirellulales bacterium
TTTGTCGCGGTAAATATCCCCAAATTTTATCTCAAGCTCTACATCGGCATCCTCGTCCTGAGTATGGGCCTGATCATAATCATCTGTCGTAACAAAAAATTCAAATTCTCTTGGAAGAAGATTACTTTTCTGGGCATAATTGCATCTTTTAACAAAGGAATGAGTGGCGGAGGTTATGGGCCCGTTGTGACTGGTGGTCAAGTTCTATCAGGCGTAGAAGGTAAAAGCGCAGTTGGTATCACCTCATTGGCCGAAGGCCTGACCTGTCTGGTTGGTGTAATCACATATATCTTGGTCTCAAAAGACCCTCTCGATTGGAAGTTGGCTCCATGGATTATTGTTGGTGCAGTGCTTTCAGTACCGCTTTCTGCAAAAAGTGTGAAATTAGTTAGCGAGAAAAGACTAAAGTTAGCTATAGCTATTGTAACAATAATCTTAGGGACATTCACAATTGTAAAGACGCTCAGATAGTGAATTGTCCAAGAGCCTTCACGCGTGTCGAGCTTGTTTATGGGCTATAAGGAGCAGAATTCATGGCGAAGAAAATTCCTTCAATATTGCTTGTGTTGTCTGGCTTACTTGTCCTGACCCAATTAGCTCAGGCAGAGAGCAATTGGGAGTACTGGACCAGTTATGGGTTTACAGACTCCATTAGCGACAATGTTACTATCAAAGTTGTGCCGGAACTTCGTTATAAAGGAGACTTCAGTGGCCATTACTACACCCACTTTGATATAGGCCTCGATTGGAAGATCAACGACTGGCTTGTCCTGGGTCCATACTACAGGCACGTCGAAGAGAAAAAAGACGGCCAGTGGAACGTAGAGTATCGTCCACATTTCAATGTAACACTCAAGGCAAAACTCTTAGGGTTGGCTGTTAGTGATAGGAACAGATTGGAGTACAGAATAAAAGACGATGAGGACTTCTTTAGGTATCGTAACAAACTTACATTGAAACTGCAGAAGGTGACTCCATTCGAAATGCAGCCCTATGTCGCGGAGGAGCCTTTCTATGATTTTAATGCCGACGAGATCAATAAGAACCGTGTCTATGCCGGTTTTGGCTTCACGATTTTCAATAAGCTAAAGGCTGATATCAACTACATACTTGAGAGCCGTAAAAAGGCCAACCATTGGGCAGATGTCAACGTCCTGGCTCTGGTCTTGAAGTACAGCTTTTAATTGGCCAGTAGCATATCTGAACCCTCGGAAAACCAACAAGCCTAGTCCGCCTTGAAACCTAATGTAGCCTGGACCTTACGAAGGCCTGAAAAACCCGCTTTACCCAATGTTTTTTTGTATATCTCTCAACGGAACATCCTAATGGCGGACTGACCAGCGCTCAATTTGCATAAAGATCGGATGAAGGACTATTCAGACCTGCATCCTGCTATCGGACGGACCGCTGCTTCTTTTTGAACGAATACGACAAACTCAAATAATAATTGACACTCTTCGATAAAAGTACTCGTTGACACAACATGCTGGTGTGTTTAATATTTAGAGCACAAAATTTGAATCGCTATTTCGGAATTAGCACAGCCAGTTAAAAGGTATGAGCAGTTGTTCAAAAGGACAGTTTAGTGCACACAAGATAGCCTCTCTTGCTATCGTTTCCGTTTATCTGGTTGTATGTTGTGCAACCGATCTGTTTCATCACAAGGACTGTCATCACTGCCCTGTAAAGAGGCACACTGCAGGTGCCATACACTGTAAAAACTTGTGCCCTGCATGTTTGATATCGGTGGTTCATAACTCTATCACCCCAAGTTATGGATCTGTCCCAATTCGTACTGAGAATGAACTCCTTTCTCTTATGCTACCGCCGGTGACGGTTGTCCATTGCGATGAGTGGGCCTACCCAATCACCTCGCGAGCACCTCCACCAGCAGTCAATACCTAGTGCAGAAGCAGTCTATGAATGCCCGGCTGCAACTGCAATCCTACCTCGTACTAAAATCAGACTTAGCGTGGTCGGCGGATAAAACGACCGCATGAATATAGAAGACGTTCACGCATTCCGGCTCATGTGCTGTTAGCCAGAAGGGAGTTGCATATATGCGAGTTAAGGCAATAGTCTATATGGCCTGCATCTTTTCTGTTATAGGTTTTGCTGATATAGGGCGTGCTCAAAATACAGGTCAAGAAAATGTCGAACTTGCGGAACTCGAACAAAAGATGCTCGAACTCGAACGCAAGATGGACAAAATGAAGAGAGAGTATGAAAGTGAGATCAATGAATTAACAAAAGAAGTCGAAAGACTCAGCAAGTCTGCTTCGCCTACTGAACAAGCCGGACTTGAAGACGAGGCCGCCAAGCTGCGTCAGCTCGCTGAAAGCTTGGCTGGTGAAAAGAAACAGGAGCAAATACCTGAGAAAACGGTCTTTAAATTCAGTGGTATGAGTTTGCAACAGCTCAATCCGGAAATCAGCGTGTCTGGCGATTTCGTTGCTAGTTACAGAAATCAGACAGGCAACAGAAGGCGAACAGACGCTACTTTACGTGGTCTCGAACTTAACTTTCAGTCCTATCTGGATCCTTTTACAAGATTGAAAGCAACCACACATATACATAGTGACGGCGAAGTCCATTTAGAAGAAGCCTATTTCACACGTTTTTCTGTGCTGAACAATGCTAACCTGGATGTCGGTAAATTCCGCCAGCAGTTCGGCGTAGTCAATCGCTGGCATTTAGACGCCTTCGATCAGGTCGAGTATCCTCTTGCCTTACGTATGATCTTTGGTGAGGAAGGTTTAAGTCAAACTGGTGCATCGCTCGAATGGACACTGCCCGAGTGCTATGGTGCCTGTCAGATGCTGACTACTCAGGTCACAAATGGCGAAAACGAACGCCTTTTTACCGGCAATACACTGGGAAATCCCGCAGCTTTTGTCCGCCCCATATCCGCTGCTTGAATATCGGCTTGAATTTCAGTGGATAAAACTTCATATGCGTTATATTAACTTTATGAGGTTTCGCTGTCTACAATATAACGCAGCTATTATCAATTCACCTCCCAGGAATAACGCAATAGCAGGCCCTATTGAAAAATCAAGATAATATGCAAACAATAGGCCTGCCACTGAAGCTACAGCAGTTGCTGCCCAGCCTATCAGAATCCGTATGCCCCAACGGGATGATAACAAAGCTGATATCGTTGCAGGTATGATAAGATAAGCAAACACCACCACAATACCGGCTATTTGAACAGCTAATGTGATTACAATGCCCAGCAGCATATAGAAAACAAAATCCCACATTGTTGTCTTGAGGCCTTCAGCACGGGCCTGCTGGTAATTATTCGATAATCTGTTCAGCGGTTTTCGAAAAAGATAAAAACAAAATCCTACCGCCGAGAAAACAAGCAAACTAAAAACAATATCCCGCCAGTTTGTCCATAAAAGACTGCCGGATAATATTTGCTGCACATGAACATGCCCACCAGGTGCAATACCAACCAAAAATAGGGCCCCTGCCGCAGCAATTGCATAAGAGATGCCTATAACCGCCTCAAGTGAGATTTGAATAATCCTATTTCGTATCATAGAATAAAACGCGGCAGCTAACAAAACACAACCTAATGCACAGACGTACGCGACAGCAGAATCTTCGTGCACTTTGAATGCAAGGTGAGCAACAATAGAGCCGACCGCTGCAATTTGAGCCAAGGCTATATCGATAAATATGATTTCCCTTTTGAGTACGTGTATCCCCAGATAGCCAAGAATGGAACCCATCAGGATACAAGCAAGGAAGGGTAAACATAAAATTTGTATTATTGGCGGCATCATTCATATCCTGTCACGCAAACAATTTATTGTTAGAAAATAAACATCGAATAAATACAGCAGCAATGAAGAAAGCACCCAAGCACAAAACCAAGCTGGGGCCATACGGCAGATCGAAAAAATAGGATAAGCACAGTCCAATTAAACAAGCTATAAAACCGGCAGTCCATCCTATTACAACAGCTCCAGCCCATTTTCTGGTGAACATCGCTGCGATAGCTGCCGGGATCATCAAAAACGCATACGCCAACAACACACCTGCGATGGGAACGATTAAAACCGTGATGATACCCTGAGTTGTAAACAGTAAGAAATCCCAGAATCTTTCATTTTTCACTGCTCCAGGATTCTCTGCCAACTCGATAAACCTTCCACAAAACTTGTAATGAAACACCAATAACAAAAGATAAACCACGCTTGTCACGCAAACCAGCGACCAGCTTATCCATAGCATAGAGCCTGCAAGAGTTTTAGTTACGTAAGCTTCGCCGCCACGAAGCTTGTCCGCCAATAAAAGCGAAGCAACCAAGGCAAGTGCATACATAATGCCGATAACCGCTTCACGAGGTATGGCATTGCTTTTCGGCTTTATTAAGGCAAGTAACAGTGCACCGAATAATACTGCTATCATCGAAGACAAGTAAGATTGAGCTGTGCCGTATTCTATTCCCAGGCCTATGCCGGCAAGGACACCAAAAGCTGCCAACTGGTCCAAGACCAAATCAGAAAATATCAAGGTGCGCCTGATTATGTGTAGGCCTATATAAGTGTGCAAAATCAATACAACAGCTAACAAAGCAATTTGAACCGAAAAGAATCTTACCATCTCTGTTTCCATAACTACTTCTCAGATTAACGCTCTTTTAGGATTCCTTTCTTTTCAGCAGCTTTTAAAAGACCATCAATCCAACAATCAACGAGCTTGAAATAATCGTCTGTGCCGGGTGCTCCACCCACGTATACGGGAACAATTACCGCTTCAGCATCTGTCCTGGCTGCGACTGTCTTTATCTTTTGCTCGTCGAAATAGTTCGCCGCCAGAATAATGCCTATGTTTCTTTCCCGCATCAGGTTAATCAGACTGGTTACATGTTTTGGTGAAGGCGGTATTCCCGGCTTTGGTTCCACGGTTCCCGCTTCTTCTAAGCCAAAAAGTTTGATAAAATAAATCCAATTCTTATGATAGGTGACAATTGGTGTTCCTCTTAGCGGAACCATCTTTTTCATCCAACCGCCAAGAAACTCAATTAGCGACTTTCCTTCAAATTCCTGCTCTTCTAAGAAGGGTATAAGTTTGCCTTGCTCAGCAAGACTGCATAAGATGTCGCCGCCAAGCATTTCCACAAGCTCAGAACCGAATAATCGCTCGTCAATCTGCCGATGCAATTTCTTTAAGTTTTGCACGTATATTTCTTCACCCGTCGGGTCATTTTTAATCAATCCCGTAGCTATATTGCGGGCAGCCACCTTCATTTTGATAGGGCTGCATGTAACGTGAGGATTGCCGTAAATATGAACGCCACCTTCTATTCTCGAGACAACCATTGGCTTTTCCAGAAGCTCCATTCCGGTGGATGCAGATACGTAGCCTGGCTGACCGCTTCGAATCTTCCCATTGCCGGAATTATCTATCACAGTTTGAACCCAAAGCTCCAGATCCAATCCTGTAGCGACCAAAACATCAGCATTCCGTAGGGCCGTAGCAAATGATGGCTTGGGACGAATAAAATGAGCATCTTGATCACCCCGGACAATAGCTTTAACAGTGATGCGGTCGCCACCAATATACTCTGCAAAAAAGGCATAATCCGGCAGCGTTGTTACTACATTCAAATTCGGTTTGGCCCAAGTGCTCGTAACCGGAAAAGCCGAAGCCAATGCGATTATCAATAATATCTTTTTCATAGTAACCTTACTCCCTTCTATCAATAACGCTCATGCTTATGCGGACCAGCAGCAAATACGGCCTGCAGCCAGATGACGTGTTCAGGGTTTTCTATTCCCTCACCGTTACTGTAATCATACTCCACCCGAAACTTCACGAATGGACTCTGCCACCAAGTGATATATGGACCGACTTGCCACAGATACGGATTATCGCTTGTCACAGCCAATGGCGAGAGCGAGCTGAGGGGATTAGCGTAGCTTTTGGTATCCGGCACATAAAAGTCGCCTCTGATGCCAATATCAATCGTACGCGAAACTTTGTTTTGTAGATAGCTGTAAAAGCCCCAGGCATTGATAGTGTCAGAACCTGAACCATCTGGTGCCAGAAGCTCTTTATTTAACCAATATACTTCATTTCGCCACTCTACATTCCGGTAGCGCATTTTTTCGGTAGGCTCCCACAAGGCCGACAAATCCACACCCAACACAGTCGTTGTTTTACTGCTGTTCTGCTTAGCTTCGCCTGAAATATCCCATTCGTCGTTCCAGCCTAAAAGGCCGGTCAGGCCCCATTCCAAATAGGTGTCTTTTGATATATCCCGGTAGTTCTTGTAGTGCGCAAGAAGGCTCGGCCTATTGCGGGCGTTCTCACCAAACAGACGGTCGTTTTGCCCATCTGTAACTTGGAAAGTTAATTGCTGTGAAGCATCGCCAAGAGGCGGCATCATCCAGTCAAGTGACAATCCGCTTTGATTCAGACCGCCATTGCCGAAGATTTGGCGAAGAGCCAGCGGGAAGTCAACCTGGTCTAAGCCGTGTTTGTGCCAGCGGTTGACTACGCCAAACTGCTGGCGAAACTTACCCAACGTCAAATTCAAATCTTCGGCAGCATTATGTACCGTTATGTACGCTTCGCCAAGTTCAGCTTCATCTTCGTGAAACTCTATAGCACTCTTAAATCTCGTGTACGGATCGAGCCATGACTCGATATGGATGCCCAAGGTTCGAAAATCGAAATCACTGCTTTTTTCACTTGTTGTATCATTCTGTAAAGAGAAGAGAAAATCACCGGTAACACTAATTTCCGGGTTCAAGGCTTGCAGGCCAAGACCCCCTGATTTGAAAACGGTTTCTTCTGGTTTTTCCTCAGCAGCCATTTTTTCGGCGGCCTTTGTTTTTGCCAATTGACGCAGAGAGGTTAGTTCATCCTCAGCCTTTTGTTCGGTAGCCACAGCGGAAAGCTCTTTTTCCCCCGCGGCTGTAATGTTGAATGCTGTTAGAACGAATATTATTGAAATAATAAAAATCCTTTTCATCGTTAAAATCCTTACCACAATTGCCTTAGCCGACAAATGTTCTTAAAAAACTTAAGACATAGATAAGTTGGCATACTCTGCCGACTTATTGTAAAGTAATGAGTGTGGCGTTGCAGGTTCTAACGTGTGGATGGGGGAGAACGAGGAGCAGGAAGTCTGATGTGAAAAAATGATGGGGCGATTTGATAAACAAAACCAGGAGAATATTCTTCCTGGTCCATCTTTTCGATCTTTGGTTCTGTCGGTATGCTGATCTTGTCGGTATTGTTCAACAGTGTCTGACAAATTGAACATTGGCTGGAGGTATGGTTGTCCAACTGTTTATGGCTGAACAGGTGCAGTTTCAGTGTTATCCCTGTGACCATCGCCACAAAGCAAACAGTTATAATTATCAAAACGCTTTTTCTGATTGACCGACTCAATTTACAATTTTCCAAACCTTTTTAAGCGCAAGCTGGGCACAAACCTTCAAGCCGAACCTGCTGACGTTTGATAACATATCCTTTGTATGGACTCTTTATCATCGGAGGTCTCATCTCCGTCAGGCAGTGTGTGCTGCCGCAATTCGTACAGGTAAAATGAGGGTGGCACTGTCTTTTGGTACAGTTATGCGCCAACTCAAAATGCCACGCTCTTTTGCCTGTAAAAGCCTTGTGCACCAGCCCTACATTGAGCAAAGTTTCAAGCGTGCGATAGATGCTGACTTTGTTGAAACTTTTTCTTCCTAATCTCTCTGCGATCTCGTCTTGCTTAAGCGGACCGTTCGCCTCTAAGAGTGTCTTAAGTATTGCCATCCTATTTTCTGTGCAATAAAGCTTGACCACCTTGAGCATTTCGCGAGCTTGCATGTTAAGATCAGATTTCACTTCTGCCCCTTCTACTTGTGCTGATGTTCGTGTGAAAGACGGGTCTCTGACGTAACAAACAACAGAGGAAAGACAATGTCGCTTACGCAACATGGCAGCCAAACCGCCAGAAAAAGAAATCCGAAGCTGGCCGCGGCTTTCCATACCGACAGCTCGCCACCCAAAGCCATTAGCATGTGAAATGAAGATGCCCATGTACTTAACAATACATGTCCCGCATGGGGGAATCGCGTTCTTGGTCTGAAATATGCTATCAGCACACCAACAATAGCTGCCGGTACCACAATATACCAGCCCTCAATGAAACCGATGTGTGCGTTTTCGACGAAACTGCCATGATGATTGTGGACGTGAACATGCATACCCAAAAGCAATTCACCAATGTACGGAATTAATGAATCGCTCAAGGTTGCAATACCAACTGATCCGAAAAAGCCCACTAAGAGAGTGAGAATGAACTTACGCATTCTCGTATGAAGCTCGAGCATAGCAGCCGTGACCATAGCACTTAAAAGTACATGTGTAGGGTGAAATACATAGAACATGCGGTAACTAGCATCGTGCCCGACATTTTTAAAAACGAGCATGCATATAATGCCCGTAAGTGCCCCGAATAATGTGAAAGGTGCATGATTTCTTAACTCTGCCAGAATGACCACAAGTCTTTTGTTATTCATAACTTACGGCACCATAACTGTTACAACTTCGGTTCACAATGCCAATGAATTATAAGTCAATACGAAAAATATGCAACTTAGTTGCATATTTTTTAGAAAGTTTTTTTGCTGACATTCTTCATTCTGGTCAATCCTGCATCAAGTTTAGGTTCAAATATTACCACATGGCTATTCTATCATTTGTCTTGCTGCACATATCGCTTCTGAGCTCATGTCTGTGAAATGTTCCCTGCGATAATTGGTTCCGTCTGCCAATATCGTGGAGTCCCACGGGCGTAGCCCGTGGCACCTTCACCTACGGCGGAACCCGCCGAAGCGCATCCGCCTTCGCTAAAGCTTCGGCGGATACCCTTCTCGCATTTCCATCCTTCGTAGCAGTAGCCTGCTACTGCGGAGGACGGACATCCAC
>CAYSPM010000081.1:0-12057 GCA_964432925.1 uncultured Pirellulales bacterium
AGATTTCTCGACTCCGCTTCGCTGCGCTCGAAATGACAACCATAGGAGCAGGTAGGGTGGGCTTTAGCCCACCAATAAGGAAAAGTAAATGGTGTGGTACTCGTCTCGGCGTAGGCATGGAGAGCCGGAGTTGGAAACTCCAATCTGCCTAAAATTTTCAACGAGGTGGTTTGCATTATCCTCTGATTTTCTTAGCTGCTTCGACGACTTTCTCTGCTGTTATGCCGAATTTTTCAGAGCAGCTCTCATAACTTAGCGGGGTCTTGCTGGTAGAAGCGTTTCAGCTCTTCATACAAGTTTGGATATGACTTGCGCAGTTCTTTCGGCATTTCGAAAAAGTACTCAGTAGCAACAGCAAAGAACTCAGCCGGATTCGTAGCGGCATACTCATCCAAAACAGTTTCACGTTTGTGACCAACTTGACGACGCAGTTTTTGGTAGTCTTTCCGCAAAATACGTGCCCAGGTTATGTAAGAAGACCGCCGCTTAAGAACAGGGGTGCTATCACCTCTTGCGCCAGAGCTGTCGAGCTGATGGGCAAATTCGTGAAGAACGACGTTATGTCCATTATGAATATCATCAGCACTACGGCGGGCATCGTCCCATGAGAGCACGACCGAGCCGTGACGCCAGGACTCACCCAAGCGGACATCAGGGCCTTCCACGACAACGCCGCCAATTAGGTGTTTTGCCTTGGGAACTACGTACGACCGTGGATATACCAGAATGGAAGTAAGCCCCGGATAATAATCAGTCTTTCGGTGCAGTAGAAGGATACAGGCTTGGGCTGCTATTGTGATCTTTATCTCATCGGTAATCTCCAGGCCGCCGCAACCTTCGAAATGCTTTTCTGCAACAAAGATTAGGATATGTTTTTGTAGCTCTTTTTTGTCTTCTGAGGGTAATCTCGCATAGAAACGCACATTTCTTTCGATCATCGCCAGCCACGCATCAGGAAACCGCTGGGCAGCAATCCGGTTCCGCCTCCATTTCTTGAATCCGAACATATAGTCTTCGTATTATAGCCTCGGATGTCTCTTGTAACAGATTCTATTTGCCAAGACACTTATGCGCAGCTTCGACGACCTTTTCGGCTGTTATACCGAATTTCTCAAAGCAAACCTTGCCGGGTGCAGAAGCACCAAATGAAGACATCCCAATGAAAATGCCTTTTTCACCCAGCCATTTATGCCAGCCAAGTTCAACGCCAGCTTCAACGCCGATCCGAGCCTTGACATCCGGCGGCAAAACCGAGTCTCTGTATTTCTCGCTCTGTTTCTCAAATAATTTCCAGCATGGCATACTAACTACTTGTGCAGCTATCCCTTCTTTAGCTAGGGCCTCAGCGGCACTCAAAGCCACGGATACTTCTGAGCCGGTCGCCAGTAGTAGCACATCTGGTTTATTCGCCGCGTTGCGTCGCAACGGGTCGGCACCGACAAGAATATACGCGCCTTTACTCAGATTTGTCGCAGACGCATACTTTGTTTGGTCCAGGACCGGCAATCCCTGGCGCGTTAGTAGCAACGCTGTAGGCCCATCGCGGTGCTCGAGGATGTAATTCCAGGCCTGCGCGGTCTCGTTAGCGTCTGCCGGCCTGAAAACGAGCAAATTCGGAATCGCCCTGAGTGCAGCTAATTGCTCAACCGGCTGATGCGTTGGCCCATCTTCGCCGATGCCGATACTGTCGTGCGTCCAGACGAATATGCTCGGATAATTCGATAGTGCAGCTACGCGAACCGCTCCACGCATGTAGTCGGAGAATACCAAAAACGTTCCGCCGTAGGCTCTTGTCAATCCACTAACGGAGATGCCGTTGATAATAGCGCCCATCGCATGTTCTCTTATGCCGTAGCGGATGTATCTGCCATCGTACGCGCCCTTTTGAAAGTCTTTCGCGCCTGCGAACTTTGTATTGTTTGATGGAGTTAAGTCTGCCGAACCACCCAGGACTAAAGGTAATTTTGGCATTAAAGCGTCAAGCACTTTACCCGAGGCCTTTCGTGTAGCAACCGAACTGCCAGGCTCGAATTTGGGCAGAAGCTTATCGAGATTAATGGACAGCTTGCCCTCGGGTGAATCTTTGAATTCCTGCGCCAATTCAGGGTACTCGTTGGTGTATTCGCCGAACATCTTGTTCCAGACCACCTCGGCTTCTTTACCCTTGTCGATGACTTTGCGCATGTGGTCCAAAACCTGCTGAGGGACGTAAAAGCTGTTCTCGCCGTCCCAGCCGAATTTCTCTTTTATAAGTTTGATTTCATCTTCACCCAGAGGTGCCCCATGAGCCTCGGCTGTGTCCTGCTTATTGGGACTGCCGTAAGCGATGTGTGTGCGGAGATTGATAATTGAAGGCCTGCCCTTTTCTTTCTTAGCGTTTTTCACGGCCTTTTCAAATAGTGCCATATCATTGCCATCCCCGGGGACAATTTGTACATTCCAGCCGTACGCCTCGAAGCGTTTGGCACGGTCTTCTGTGAATGCAAGTTCGGTTGGCCCATCGATGCTTATATGGTTATCATCGTAAATGACAACGAGGTTATCCAGGCCGAGGTGGCTGGCTAATGAGCAGGCCTCCGATGCCACGCCCTCCTGAAGGTCGCCGTCACTTGCAATTACATAGATTCGATAGTCAATTATTGGAAAACCTTCACGATTGAAATAGCTGGCCAGGTACTTTTGTGCTATAGCCATACCAATAGCATTGGAGATTCCCTGTCCCAAGGGTCCTGTAGTGACTTCGACGCCGAGGTCGGGGTCATATTCAGGATGGCCAGGCGTTTTACTGCCCCACTGTCGGAATTTTTTCAGTTCGTCTAAGCCGATGTCAAAACCAGCCAGATACAACATGGTATAGATAAGTGCGCTTCCATGTCCGGCTGAGAGAACGAAGCGGTCGCGGTTATGCCATCGTGGATTAGCCGGATTGCATTTGATATGTCTGGTCCACAGCACGTACGCTGCCGGCGCCATTCCCATCGGCATACCAGGATGGCCGGAATTGGCCTTTTGCACCGCCTCCATTGACAGAAATCGAATTGTCTGCACGCAAAGCTCATCAAGCTCAGAAAGACCTAGGCTACTAATAGTTTCTTTCATCATCGGTCCTCATATAAGATTTCAATACGATATTCTGAAAAAACGAATTTTATAATATACTGTCAGTTTTTAATCTACGCAAGTATCTTTGTCCTTTTACGGATGTGAGTGGATGTAAGGAGTTTATGAGCTGTGCCTCCAACACAAATCTGCGCAGAACCTCGGTTCTCGAACAAATATGCATCTTCTTGAATATCCGGTTGAATTGCTCCTGGACGGTAGAGCGGGCCACGGCCATCAGAGTGGTAAGTTCGATATCTTCCAGCCGGCCGGAAAGGACGTGGCGAACCAACTCCCTCTGGCGAGGTGATAATCCGTAACGCTCAGCAAGTAGAAAGAATTCGCGTTCGGCTATTACCATACAATCATTTTCCTCTCTATCCATACGCTGTATTCAGCGGTAATGAAATTAAAGATAGCTGGCATATTTTCCAGGAGACATTCACTTTACTTGAACGTTATCAGATTGTTCCAGTTGGAACTCCTCGAGCCCCGTTAGATACCTTTTCGAACCTGTTGATTTACCCCGTTAGAATGCCCCGTGTGAGTCCCGTTAGAAAGGCGAAGGGCTTCTAACGGGGTTCACCTCCAGTCCCCTCTTGCGCGGGGACGAGCTTGCTCCTACGAAGGCAAGGGTGCATCTAATGGGGCGAGCATCTTCAAACAGAACCTGTCGGTCATGCCTGCGATATAGTCACATACGGTGCGTTGCAAGCCCTGCTTGGGTATGAAGCTCTGAAAATAATATGGCATACGCTGCTGCTGCCGGCAGAGGCTGTCAAAAAGCTGGCCGAGCCATTGTTCGACTCTTTTGGCTGTTTGGACTAAAGATTCGTGCTGATAAAAGTTCTGCAGCAAGAAGTCCTCCAGCTCGCACAGTTTGCTTTCGCTTTCGGTTGAAAGCACAATCAAGTTCTCGACTCTATTGTAAACATCTTCGACCGTTTTTATACCTTTGCGTTCGATGTTCTTTTTGCTTTCATCGATACAGTCACTAACAAGCGTATCAATTATTGCCTTTGCGGTCCTTGTTCTTCGGATTGTTCGGTCTCTGATTTTTCCAGCTATTAATTTGCTTTGCTCATGTTCAAATAGTTTGACAGCCTTGAGCTGATCAGCAGTTATCAACCTGGCCCGCATTCCATCCTCAAGATCATGACAGTTGTACGCGATGCGGTCTGCAACGTCAGCAATCTGGCCCTCAAGGGAACAATTTGCCTCGCTGAACGTCTCATCTGCAGACACATCGTATCGACCTTTGTGCCTAGCTAATCCCAAACGCGTCTCATACATCAAATTCAAGCCCATAAAATCAGGATAAGGATGCTCCAGCAAATCTACGATTCTCAGCGTTTGCTGATTGTGCTCGAATCCGCCGAATCGAGCCATCAGGTCGTCAAGAGCCTTTTCTCCAGCGTGGCCGAAGGGTGGGTGTCCCAGGTCGTGTGCCAGGCATATTGCCTCAGTGAGGCTTTCATTTAGTCTTAACTGGCTTGCAATGGTTCTTCCAATCTGAGCGACCTCTATGCTGTGTGTCAGACGTGTTCGGTAATAATCATCCAGGCCAGGTGTAAAAACTTGCGTTTTGCCTTCGAGTCGGCGAAACGCCGAGCAGTGAATTATGCGGTCGCGGTCACGGTCAAAGTCTGAGCGGTATGGGTGCGGTTTTTCCGGGAACTTTCGGCTATGGCTTTTGTTTTCGGAAACTGCATAAGAACTAAGCTCACTGGACATAAATAATTGACTATTTACTATTGACTATTTATTATTTTTTCGACATTCAATATTCAATTTGCTTTGTAGAAAATACATTGTTTGTTATTTCGAGTGAGCCCCCTTTCTTGCTTTCGCAAGAAAGCAGGGGGGCGAGTCGAGAAATCCCTCGACCTGGCTCGAGACAAGTCTATTTTTTGGTAGATTTCTCCGCTTCGCCCCTTAGGGGCTTCCATTCTCCGTCCCTTAGGACTGCGAAGGATGAATCGGTCGAAATGACAGTAAGTCTTTTCTACAGACCTTATTCAATTCATAAGCCTGGAAGGTTATTTTTTTCACTTACTTGTTTTAGCTCCATAAGGAGCTCTGTTAAGCTTTGGCTGATAACTTTTGTGTCGCTGCATATGCTCATGAAGTTTGTGTCACCGTCCCAACGAGGTACGACATGGATATGTAGATGACCAGGCAAGCCGGCACCGCCACATCGGCCAGAATTCATTCCGACATTAAAGCCGTGCGGTTTTATTGCAATAGACAGCACTTTTTGCGACTCCCTGACCAGCTTAATCATATCCAATAGTTCTTGCTCAGTTGCCAGATTAAGTTCAGCAATATGCCGGGCAGGTGCTATTAGCAGGTGACCGTTGTTATAGGGGAAGCGATTCAGTATAACGATGCTGTGCTCTGTGCGCCATAACACCAGGTTACTATCGTCATCGTCGGGGTGCTGCAGATTATGGCAGATAAAGCAGCCATCGGTTTTATCCAAGGCCTGAATGTAATTGATTCGCCACGGCGCCCATAAATTATTGCGTTGCAATCTACCACCTCGGCATTTCTATATTATTTTCTTCAGACCGCAAAAGCTGAACTTTGAAATTTTGTTTGATGGTTATCAACGGCTTTGCTCCAGGAAGCGGGATTGAAGTTTGTATATTCATCTCATATTGGTGGTTGAGCTGTTCGAGTTGACCGGTATCGATATTGAATAAATCCTCGCCTTGGCCTTGCAGGTCACGGAATTCAAGACCCATCGAGAATTGCCTTAAAAAGCCGAGCCTGCCACTGAGTCTGAAACTGCCGGAGTACGGAATCGGCCAATTCCGTTTAACAGATTCCGCTAAGCTAAACGAGCTGTTTATCACTGCGAGGCGACCTTGTTCGCTGGGACGAATACCATCAAAGGTATAAGTTACATCCCGCGCTCTCTTTAAAACCATTGTAGTAGGTGCGGGCAGTTGTGAATCCCAGCTTTGGCCGATAGAAACTCCTTCGGTAAACTTTTCAATGCTCGAAGCCGAATCCCAGAGAAACCACTGGATAGCTATGAAGTCCTCAACCATATCGGAGTCTTTGATTCTTTCCTTGCCCGGACGAAATGCTTTATTCCCAGCTTCTTTGGCTACCCGTTCCAAGTCTGAGTAATCTTGTATTTTGCCGATAGGATCGATGGTGAAGGTAAAGGTTTTGCCCTTAAGACTCTCAAGAGCATCCCTGCCTCGGCTTTTGGTGCGCGTGACCTTCACCTGTTTGCATGTTGCCTCTATGGTTGTCAAGCCATACGGGTCAACCTTAATAGGCGTATAAGCGATGACCATTTCCATCGACTCAGTGGACTTACTCAATGTGCCCTGGTCTGTGGATGACTCGCCTTGTGGGTTCCAATCAACGTCTATCTGTCTTTCTGAGGTCAATTTGTATTCAAGTGTCCGGCCTTTTTGGAAGTCTACTGTGAATAGCACTTTTTGCTTGTCAGATAGCGCACCTTCTTTGCCTTGTTGCTGCCTTTGTGAGCCGGGACTCTTACACCCGCTAAGTACAGCCAATAGGCTGATGGTGAACAGAACTGCTGCTAAGGATTTCAAGTTCGACTCCTTTGCAATTGAGTGTTTATCGTATTATGTGTTTTCTGAATCCAATCTGCGTTAATCAATCGACTCTTTCCATACTATAAAAGCGAACAGCTTTCATTCTTACTACGCTGGGTTCTTCGTCCTGTTTCGGGCTGGGGTCGGCGATGACCCACTCCGTTTCAAGCTTTTCGTAGCATTGCTGAACGTTGCCTGCCGTAAGGTCAAATCTTAGCTTACCCGTGTATGTTTCAATATTGTCGAACATCCTTGAAAAGATATTTGTTTGCTGGTTCTGGTTAACATCTTCAGCCAACTCGGTAGAAGGAATTGCGTTCATCTCGGCAACGGCGACAAGGTAACCGTCAGCATCTTCGATTTCTTTTAACGCATAGGTCTTCTCATAAGTTTTGAAGCCCATCATGTCGAACGATAAAGTTTCAATCTTACTCCATTTCTCCTCTGGTCTAAACTGGTTTTTATCCGTTAAAGCCGCCAGAGCTGGAATAGTGTGGCGTTGCTTGACCACTTCTTCATCAAGAAGCTGCAACGCAGCCTTGTGTACACGGGTATTGCCCTTGATGACGGTTTGCGCCTGCTTTGTATCAATTACCTTCAAGACCTGGCCGGCAGGTGAGATTTCTATGGTATAGCTTTGACCGATTAATTTCTTTAAGGGGCTGTTTGGGTCTTTTTCTTTGGAGCTGTCGAAATCAAGAACAACATTATTTGCGACTTGTGCCAAGTATGTGAGGTCCTTTATGGTAATCTCTGCTATGGCATTACCCTTATCATCGACGTTGTGTATTTGCTGAGCAAAGGTCATCTCGATTTTAGTGCTTGTGCGGCCTCCTTTGAAGGCATTAGGTTTTCTAGCCAAGGGACCTTCCCATTTGACACTCTTTTGAGCCTCTGTTATTACCTTGTAGGTTACTGAATCTTGCGGTGTGAACTTCAGTGCCAACATGACGGCCTGTGCCGGAGCAGCTCGCGTCGATTCTTTTTCGAGTTGAGGCTCGATATCGACTTTGGCAGATTTCTCTGCAACGGGGGTACAGCCTACTGTCAAAACAAGTAGACACACCATCGCAGCGGCTAAAAAATACGAAGCTTTATGCAAACATCGCATTTTATCTTTCCGTAAAATAGACATTTTGAAGTCTTGGCTCCCTATCGTATTAGTGTTAAATTATAAGCTTTGCTATCGTAGGTACAACCGATTTTTCTTTATTCGTCCTGAATGAACAGCTAAACTAAGATTTTGAAATCTACTTAATTGTTTTAGGAGAAACCGGATTATGAGAAGTGATACAGTCAAAAAGGGGGTTCAGCGGGCACCCCATAGAGGCCTGCTTCGTGCTTGTGGTTTAAGCGGCGCCGATATTGATAAACCCTTTATCGGTATTGCCAATAGCTTCTGTGAGATTGTGCCAGGTCACGTGCACTTGAATAAGGTCGGCCGGATTGTCAAAGAGGCTATTCGCCAGGCTGGTGGGACAGCTTTTGAGTTCAACACTATAGCGATCTGCGACGGCATCGCGATGGGGCATACCGGAATGAAGTATTCTTTGGCCTCACGTGAGATTATTGCAGACTCGGTTGAAACAATGGCTCAGGCACATTGTTTTGATGGCCTCGTCTGTATTCCTAACTGCGACAAGATTATACCGGGTATGCTGATGGCGGCAGTTAGGCTCAATATTCCAACCATTTTTGTCTCAGGTGGGCCCATGAAGGCTGGCAAAACCAAAGAAGGAAGGACAGTTGACCTGATTAGCATATTCGAGGGTGTTGCTGAATTTAAAGCCGGCAAAATCACTGAAGAACAACTAAAAGAACTCGAAATTACCGGGTGCCCTACGCAGGGAAGTTGTTCAGGCATGTTTACAGCAAATTCGATGAACTGTCTATGTGAAGCTATCGGAATGGCCCTGCCCGGCAATGGAACCATCTTAGCGGTTGATCCAAAGCGACAGGAGCTTTATAAAGCCGCAGGCAAACAAATTATGTCGCTAATTGAAAAAGACATCAAACCATTAGATATAATCAACGTTAAATCGATGGATAATGCTCTTGCGCTTGATATGGCGATGGGCGGCTCGACAAATACCGTCCTGCACACGTTGGCGGTTGCAAGCGAAGCTAAAATTAAGTATGACCTCGAACGCATAAATGCAATCTCAGCCAAGTGCCCGAACATCTGCAAAGTAGCACCATCGAGCGCGTACCACGTCGAAGATGTAGATGCTGCTGGCGGTATAAGTGCGATACTGAAGGAAATTAGTACGATTGACGATTTGCTGAATACCGACTGTCTGACGGTGACAGGCAAGACGCTCGGCGAGAATATTGCCGATGCCAAGATTAAAAATCCGGAGGTTATCCATCCGCTCGACAAGGCCTACTCCAAGACCGGAGGCTTGGCGATTCTACGGGGCAACCTCGCACCGAATGGAGCTGTAGTAAAAACCGCAGGCGTAGCTGAGTCGATGCTGACACATACCGGACCGGCTGTCATTTTCGAGAGCCAGGAAGACGCCTGCGATGGGATCCTCGCCGGCAAGGTCAAAGAAGGTGACGTTGTTGTAATCCGTAATGAGGGCCCCAAAGGTGGACCCGGCATGCAGGAGATGCTAAGTCCCACAAGTTATATTATGGGTGCAGGACTCGGCGAGTCTGTTGCGCTTATTACCGATGGCAGATTCTCCGGCGGAACAAGAGGCGCTTCCATTGGACACGTAAGTCCGGAAGCCGCGGTTGGCGGCCCCATCGGCCTGCTCAAAAACGGCGACATAATTGAAATTGACATCCCTAACAACACGATGAACGTAAAGCTTTCCGCAGAAGAGCTCGCCGAGCGCAAAAAGGCCTTCAAGCCGCCCAAGCCAAGGATTACCAAAGGCTATTTAGCAAAATACGCCTCGATGGCAACCAGCGCAGATACCGGCGCAATATTGAAGTGGTAGGATAAGGGATGTCTATAAAGAATTTCTTACTTGATAAAAGTGTCTTTGTTGGGACTAACGAGAGTGAACTTTGCAACTTTGTTAGGAGTCATCCTATTATTCTACCAGAAACACTTTTTTACGAGTGTTATACCAGCAGCGAACTTTCTAATAAAAAGTTTTTGAAACGACTATACCGATTGCTTAAAGCAGGTGCTTACGCTACCTATCAGCTAATGCAAATTATAGCAGATGAAGGAAAGAATTTATCTCCCTGTACTTGTATTATTGACTATTCTGAAACGAATAACCTTCGTGAGACACCTTTTCGAGAAGAAAGAACTATTGGAAAAGCAGAAATTGATGAAACAAAGAATGACAGGTCTAAAATTGCACAAGGCATGAAGAAGCTTGCCTTAAAAATAGCGCAAAAGCTAACTAACAATCCTGATTACCTAAAAGAAATACGAAGCTTAAATCTGAATAGGAAAGAAAGATTTCAAAAGTGGATTGAAATAGCTGATAAAAATGATATTCATGATTTAGCTAGTAAAAGTTTACGTAAGTGTGTGATAGAACCAAAAAGATTTTGCTTGTCAACTGATTGGATCAGTTGGCATTATATGAGAGTAATTTACGCTATTGCTTTGGAGTATTCTTATTTGAAGATAACAGCTACTTGCCCGCAAAATGAGTTTGCTGAGCATGATTTTATGGATATTGAATACATTATTTTTCTTTCAAAGTCCGAAAGTTTGCTAACTGGAGATGCTAAACTTCGAGAACTTGCTGAAGCAGCATACCCCAATAAAGAGGTTTTCAAAAACGTTCAGGACATAAGTGGTTAGCAGTAAGATTCTATGGTATAGTGATGATATATATACATTTTGTGTACTCGCATTAAGTGATTGCTATAACAGGGCGGATTTTTGTATAATTCGAGTAACCAAGAAAGAACGCTCAAGACTACACTGTGGATATAGAACATATAGTTAGGGAATTCAAAGAAAAAACCGAAAAGTTATACGGTAAAAGGTTAAGAAATATCCTCCTTTATGGCTCATGTGCCAGAGGCCAAGCTACCAAGGATTCAGATATTGACCTGGCGATTGTGCTTGACGGTGACATCAGCCCCGGTAAAGAGATAGACAGGATGATAAACATAATTACGGAAATAAACCTTAACTATGGGGTATTAATATCTGTTTATCCTGTTTCGGAAAAAGATTGTAACGAAGTTAATAGTCCGCTTCTGCTTAATCTGCGGAGAGAGGCAGTACCGGTATAAAATTTCTCTTTTTTCTCTGCTGCTAAAATTATTTTTGTTTTTAAACCAATGTTAATCTGTGTCTGAAAAAAGATGGATTTCCGCTTTGCGCGGGAATAACAATTAGCGTTAGTCAGTGCTAATCTGTATCTAAAATAGATGCTTCGACTTCATTCAGAATGACGTCTGTGAAATCCGTGGTTAATAAAACTCCTTGGTACATCAATGGTCTGCATTTTGAGTGTTTGCAGTGCGGTAGATGCTGTTCCGGGCCGGGACAGGGCTATATCTGGGTCACTCGGCCAGAGATTGAAATAATCGCAGATTTTTTGAAAATATCCGTCACTCAACTACGACAAAAATATCTGCGACGTGTCGGGCTGAGAACAACGATTATTGAAAATAGAGTAACCAGAGATTGCGTTTTCCTTCAGGATAAATCCGGCCAAAGAACCTGCAAGATATATCCTGTTCGGCCTAACCAATGCAGAAGCTGGCCTTTCTGGAACGAAAATCTGGCCAGCACAAACGCGTGGAATAGAACTGCTCAAAAGTGCCCCGGCATCAATCGCGGCAAGCTGTACAGCTTCCAAGAAATTGAGAACATCAGGAAAAACAAAAAATGGTGGCAGAACAAAAAGTAAGCAGCCAGCTCCTCCAAAAAGTAGCTGAAGTTTACCATTGGTTGGATTCGCAAATACTTGAGGCTGCCGATATGGCTGGCCAATGTAAAATGTGCGGAGCATGTTGTAATTTTGAGAGTTTTGAGCATCGCCTGTTTGTGACAACACCGGAGTTGATGTATTTAGCTACAAAGGTTGGAGCAGATAATATCAAATCAATGCCCGGCGAAGTGTGCCCCTATCGATTGGGCAATAAGTGTACTGTTTATGAATATCGCTTTGCCGGCTGTAGAATTTTTTGTTGTAACGCAGATAAAAACTTTCAAAGCAGGCTTAGCGAATCGGCTGTAAGAAGGTTCAAATCAATTTGTGTGGAATTTAACGTTCCATATCAGTATACAGACCTGCCAACCGCCCTAAATACATTATTGAAAACGCAGTGCCACCTCTGATCCGATGGGCTTTCATTCACTGATTATATAAAGTGCAGTTATCCTGCGGCCGGTAAGTTCTAAAACCTGTCGGTAGGCATCGGAACTTTATCCTGTGGGTCGCGCAGG
>CAYSPM010000082.1:0-11996 GCA_964432925.1 uncultured Pirellulales bacterium
ATTTTTGAGATCGAAACCGACAAGGCAACTTTAGAGATGGAATCGCCTGCTGACGGTTTCGTAAAACATATTTTCGCTGAACTCGATCAAACACTGCCGGTGGGAGCACCGTTAATGGTTGTGGGTGAAAAGGACGAAGATGTACCTCAAAGTTTCATCGATTCTTTGAAGGGCGATGTGTCATCTGGCGTTGCAAGCGATCGTGCGGCAACAACAGTTACTCAAGCCTCGCCGCAGACGCCTGTTGCTAAGCCTGCCAAAGCCGAGCCAAGCAAGCCGACGGGTAAAATATTAGCTTCGCCGCGGGCGAAGAAAATCGCCCAGGAACTTAGCGTTGATCTGGTAACACTTACCGGCACCGGCCCAGGCGGTAAGGTAACAGAGCAGGATGTCAAAAATGCCGCTACGACAAAGAAAACTGTGGCCCCTGAGATGGCAGGTGCTACGGGAGAACCGAAACTCGGCCAGAAGATACCGATGAACCGACTGCAAAAACTCACCGCTGAGCGTATGCTCAAATCAAAGCGTGAGATACCGTGCTTTTACCTTACGGTACAGGTTGATGTCACTGACCTTGTCGAACTGCGAGTCAAGTTGAATAAGAACAGCGATGTAAAAATCTCATACAATGATTTTATTATCAAGTCGGTCGCGACGGCATTGGTGAAGCATCCCCTTATGACGGGTCAACTGGAGGGCGAGACAATAAAGTTGTCAGAATCCATCAATGTTGGTTTAGCAATATCTGTTCCGGATGGCTTGGTTGCTCCAATCCTAAAAGATGTGAACAATAAGGACGTAAAACAAATTGCGCGTGACAGTAAGGCTCTAATCGAGAAGGCCCGGAGTGATAAACTTGCTCTGACGGATTTGGAGGGCGGCTGCACCACTGTTAGCAATCTCGGGGCCTCCGGCGTAGACTCGTTTATCCCGATTGTTGTGCCAGGCCAGTGTAGCATACTTGGTATCGGCCGGATAACCGATACCTGTGTGCCGGATGGCGGCAATATTCTGGTACGGAAGTTAATGAATATGACACTGTCGGTAGACCACAAGGTTGCCAATGGTGCCTACGCAGCTAAATTTCTGGACTTTGTAAGAAAACAGTTGGAAGACACTTCCACCTTTAATATCGGTAACTCGTAGTTGTTGATTAGCTACAATTTAACCGATTACAAGAAAGGGACGCCTGAAATGGCAAAGAAAACTACAGCGTTACGGTTGGCAAACATAAGGAAAGCAAAACCGAAGATGCCGATGATCGGTGTTTTTGCTACGAGTGATCCGCGTATCGATAAGGCCAGCAGGCAGCGCTGCCAGAACATAACCGAGATGGCTGCAAGTGTAATCAGCGGCGCGGTTGTATTGCCGGATAAGACGCCCGTTGAGGTGGTTTATTCAACGGTACTGGTGGATGGTGAAACAACAGCGGATATTGTCGCTCAGCAGTTTCGCAAGGCAGGTGTGGATATTCTGGTATGCATGCCGGACACGTGGGCGTTCCCGCAGCTAACAGCGATCTCAGTTTTACAGCAGTTCCCATCAAACACACCCCTAAATATCACGTGTGGCAACAGCGGCCCTAAGCCGGGCGTAGTCTATGCCCACGCACTAAGTGGCGCTATCAGCCAATATGGAAGAATGGTAGCGCTTAACGTAGGAACTTGGCCGGATACCGGCATGAATCCAAAGATGACTGAGCAGACTGAGAAGAACCTTATAGACTGGTGCTATGCGGCGGTCACGGCTGTTGCATTACGTGGGCGCAGAGTTGTGATCTTCGGCCACGACTCGATGGGCATGGAGACAGCCCTGGCGCACATTATACCTACGAGAAATAACTTCGGCCTGGAAATTACGCGATTGGATATGAAGCTGTTAGCTGACATGCTGAATAAGAAGGCATACAGCGAAAAAGAGCTAAAGAACCTGCGAGGCTGGATCAATAGGTACGTCGGCAAACGTGTCCAGTTGCGGGACGAAGCGGACAGTGAACGATTCAACCAAGAGCTGGCGATGTATTTGATTGTACGTGATTTAATGGCCGATTTGAATGCGGTTGGTGGCGGCTTTATGAGCCAACTGGAATGGGGCTCCGACCTACGGGGCATACCTCTGCCGGTTGCAGATGTGATGGAGTCGTTCTTTAACAGCAGCTTCGATCATAACGGCCCTAAAGCCCCTCTGCCATACGCGACAGAAGCGGATGTACAGGGACTTCTAACAATGCTGTTTATGACATATCTATCCGGCGGGAATCCACCTTTGTTTATGGATTTTAGAAAGGTCTGGGAAGCCTGGGAAATCAAGGAGCTATCTAAAAAGATCGGTGTTAAGAATCTCGATACGAAGGCGGACTGGTACAATAAGGGCCTGGTTGATGGTGACAACTCCGGTAGCGCCGCGTTCGACTGGGCGGCAAGGCCTGGCACATCTGTCAAACAAATTATGTCACGTGTCAGTATGCCGCTTGCGGATGAATTTTATTTCCCGGGCGGCGGCAATTCTGTGACATTTGTGACACCCAGCGGAATCGATGGTATCGCAGGACGCATAGCCTATAGTAGTACAACAGGACTTTTCAGTATGATCTGGGACGAAGCGCACACAACTGAAGTTCCAAAAGAACTCAGTCAAGCGATGTGTGACCTCACGACACCTACCTGGCCACATACGTTCGTTGTCCCGAAATACGCAAGCATGGTCGAATATAAGCAGTACCCACCAGCTAACCACTTCCACATGACGTGGAATCTGCCGGTTGCACGTCTGCAGCACTGGATGGATTTGACGGGTGTTTTGAGCGTCACGCCCTGGGCAGCCCGTCCGAAGTTTATTGAAGGCGTTGATAGGCCTCAACCATTAGTTCATTTAATAAATGGTGGAGAGGAGACATTCAAGCTATTACGGGCACGCCGGTAGCGCCTTGTCACACGGATCAAATGAAACTATGGCAACATGATGACCGAAGCCGATTCCTGAGTGTGTTAAAGCTATCACAACCATCCTGGTTGCTGCTGGCAATCATAGGTTTTCCACGCATATACCCATCTACAAGGACAAGAAGGTTTTTCTACGAATTATCCACTATCAACGTAGAATTCCTACAAGTCGATGTTGATTTGGGCAAACATGTCCGGTCTATTAGTTTTTGGGCCTGATTGTATTCTATAGGTCTCCAGAGGCCTTCGCTCATGCTTCAACCCGTTCTCTATAAATGAGTTATGCAAAACACATATATCCGGACGAGCGACCTCTTGGCTGGATGTTGGTGTAAGTCCATAGTTGGAGCTTTACTATTAAATGCTTTTTGGGGAAAAGTTAGATATATGACCCGTGTTTTCAACATGTTATCCACAATGCTAATATGCCCGCTCGTAACTTTGCCAAAGACATTGTAAGTTTCTGACGCGTTACAAAGAGGCCCTCTGCCATATAATTATCCCTTGGGATTGTAGGAATTGCTTTGGTGCACAAGTTGTTGCGGATCAGTGATCAAAAACAACAAAGAAGTACTTAGGGGCAAAACGCCAAAAGATATTTGTTAAACCCTGCATGTGAACTCGCGTTTAATAAATTTACGGAAAGCATAATCATATCATGCCCAAGCGATGCTTTAACATGCCAGGCAGAACGAATAATCTAAATTAAAAGCATACTGGTTACGATACGTACATCCTGATACAACAAAAATTTTAGATTCAATCATGCACAAAAAATCTTTTTCGATCCTATAATCATTTAGCTCTTGGCCTGCCAAGCAGCACACTGAGAAAATTCATTTTTGATAACAATGATTGCCTTGAAATTCTCTTGACTTTCAAGGCTCAATCAGATACACTTACTTTTGTAAATTGCTCCGGGGGCGTTTGAAATCGAAATGGGGGGTGCTCGCAAGTTTCCCCTGTTGAACACCCAACAAAATGTTTGGCTGCTTGATAGTGCATCGAGGTTACACTGACAGTCAGCCGCTTCTCAAGGGGGGTGTAAGAATGGTGAAAGCAAGCTAGTTTTGTGCCGTTGGCGGTGAGGTTGCATTCGTGCTTGCCGTCTATGCGACTTCTGTCACTACACGTGTAAGGAAGTTCAACCAAGCACACTACAATTACTACAAGCACCAACGGCAGCAAAACAAGGGGGCGCCTACAAAAGGATCAATCCTAACAGGGACAAGTTGAAATCGAAGGATCGAACAAAGAAGAAAAATTTGCTGTGGGTGGTCTACAGCGAAAATAAGAGATTGTTGACAAAGATAATTGGGGGATGGCATTAAGATGAACAGAATAACAATAGTAAAAGTTTTTTGTGTGGCCGTTGCTTTGGCTATTCCGTGTATGGCAGCGAAAGCTGCTCCACCTGATAGTGTCAAGATAGAGTTCACCGGCCACGGCGCCAACGATGTCATAGACGTCTGGGGAGGCGGTCAATATGGCACGAGTATATACAGCGGAGTCTACACCTTAGAAAAGTATGAGGGCATGGGAGAAGGAACTATTTGGACTGATGGCCCACTCGGTTCGTTTTGTATTGAGCTAAATCAGTATGTGCCGACGGAACAATACAAATATGATGTGAAGATGCCGGAGAATGTTTACAACGGCTTTCTGGATGAAACCATCGGTGCCGACAAAGCCAGCTATGTTAGCGAGCTGTGGGGTAGATTCTTCAAGCCATCTTGGATGGGGGATGGGCCATTCACCGGCCAGCAGAATAGTGACGCAGCGGCTTTTGCTGCATCAATATGGGAAATCATTTATGAGGATTTTCCCACCTCGTCATCGGACACATGGGATGTCACAGTAGATGGAACTGCTGGTCTTGGTGGTTTTAAGGCCACTGGCTTAGACGCAACTACCGCCAATACTTGGTTGGCTGCTCTGGATGGGACAGGCCCAATGGCTGATCTGCGCGCCTTTGTGAACTGCTGCAAACAGGATTACATCGTTGAAGTCCCAGAACCCGCAACCATAGCTATGCTCGGACTTGGTGGTGTTTTAAGTCTTGTACGTAGGAAAAGAGCTGCCGCGTAAAGGAATGTTTTGGAAAAGGCCGAGCTGGGATTTGCCCAGCCGGCCTTTCTCCCTTTCGCCTGGTAGCGATCAGACTCAGGAGAGAAAAAGCTCTTTGTAACCTTATAAACTTATTAAGTTATAGATCAGAAAATGAAATCAAGTGTAAGCCGTTGCACAATTAGTAGAAAGGGGGATGCTTATGAGATGCAGACACTGACGATTATCAACATCGATGGAATAAAAGGAACTCACATCGCTGTGGATAGTCCACAGCACTGAAAAAAGAAAGTGTAACACTTCGAAAGCAAAGGAGAAGACGTGATGAAAAAGTTAGCAATATCTCTCGTAGTAGCGGGAGTGATGATACTGTTCAGCGCCGCTGCCAATGCAGGTTTTGTAGATCCTGTCCTGAACCCTGGTGCATCACCTTTCAACTGCGATTTCCCGAATACCCAGAACCAACACCAATGGGAGTTTGACTATAATCCGGATGCGCCAACACTGACGATGAACGAATATATCAGCTCCGCTTCTTTGGATGATGTCTTATTAAGCGGCGAAACCGACGAGGATCCGATCTTCACTGTCGTCAAGACTATAGAGAACGACAGTGGTATCACCTGGACGGGATACATACTGAGTTTGTCAGGTGGCGGCGGTGCAACTTTCGTAAAAGGAAGCGCCGGTGCCGGAGGCAACAAGCTTCAAACAGTAAACTATCTGCACCCTGCAGCAATCGAGTTCACCGGGACAAGCTCAATTGAATCAGTCGAACCTGGTGAATTACTCACACTTTCATTCGACATCAATGTTCCTACTTCAGGTCTGTTCAACTTTACTCTGACGCAGGAGCCGGTTCCGGAACCTGCCACCATGAGTCTGCTTGGCCTCGGTGGTCTGCTGTTCTTCCGTCGGCGCGGACTGAGATGTTGACCTAAAGCCCCCCTTATTTATTTGTATGGGCTATGGGATGAATCCCATAGCCCATTTTTATTTGGTTAATCCAAACCAACACCGTCATCGTAGCCACGCTAATAAAAGTCGTAGAGCAACTCTGAAAAACCACCGGGACAGACCTCTATAGACGTCACTGCAAATGGACCTGACTGATGCTATGTTAGGTTCGTTGATAGTGTCCGATCCGTAAGCTTGGGACTGTTCAGACATGCATAATAAGCTTAGTGCCCCCCTCTGATACGAACGCCAAGAGACAGCCCACAAATTGCTAAGGTGGTGTGCTCGGTCTCCGAAGGCCTGCGCAAAAAAGAGAGGGAGACAGCGACCCCCCTTTCCGTCATGGACAGCTGGTCTGCCGCCCCCCCTTGAAAAAGAAGGAAGGAGTATTATGAGTAGAAGGTCAATAGCGTAACCGCTTGCTAACTCAATTCCTTTATATAAAGTATAGGTGAATTATTGAAAAAGGCAAAAAATAGCAACGGAATTTTTTATCTCCGTTACGCTCATAAGTGCTTGCATTCGAGACTGGTTGGGTTGTAATTTTTGCTCTTCCCTGTGAACATCAGGTAAGATTGCCACTTTATAAATGGTGATATGGTCCGTGCCACCGATATACTCCACAAAGTTTGCAACTTACAAGCTCATCATTTCGCTATACTGTGTGCCTACAATATAACGACGTGCATGTTGCTGGCGGAACCAATATCCAATTTTAATACACTGTCGTTATCCTTGACTTTTTCCACTGCTGCGGTTAATCTACCTACTTGATGTGTGGCTACCGAGCAATGCGTTTGAATTTCCAATCGACCATTTAGTTCGATCCAGTTATGCATTATTGGATTTCTAAAACATCAATAGCTATAGCGAGATATAAGACATGAAGGATGGCAGTAAGCCCCAAGAACGGTTTGAAGATTTGCGGATTCTTGATGAACTCAAGAATTCATACCTCAACTATGCGATGAGTGTTATTGTCTCGCGTGCTTTGCCGGATGTTCGCGACGGTCTTAAGCCTTCACAGCGGCGGATACTCGTTGCGATGAATGACCTGAACCTCGGTCCCCGAAGCAAGCATCGTAAGTGCGCCAAGATCGTTGGAGATACCAGCGGTAATTACCATCCCCATGGTGACCAGGCTACATACGGAACGCTTGTTCGCATGGGCCAGGGCTGGAATATGCGTTATACACTCATTGACCCACAAGGCAACTTCGGCAGCATCGACAACGACCCACCCGCGGCTATGAGATATACTGAAGCGCGAATGGCAGCGACGGCGACAGATATGCTCGAAGATATAAATCATGACACTGTCGATTTCGTGCCAAATTACGATGAAACGCGCATGGAGCCAACTATATTGCCTTCGAAGTTTCCAAACCTTTTGGCCAATGGCTCAACAGGCATCGCCGTCGGAATGGCAACTAATATTCCGCCGCATAATATCACCGAGGTTTGCGACGCACTTTTACTGATGGTCAACGATCCGAACTGCGGTTTCAAAGAGATCATGAACATCCTGCCCGGGCCGGATTTCCCAACAGGTGGCATAATCTGTGGCACTAAGGGCATAAAGGACGCTTACACGACAGGCCGTGGCCATTTGACCGTCCGAGCCAGAGCAGACATCGAAACGACAAAACGAGGCAAACAAAGGATTGTGATAACCGAGATACCCTATATGGTTGTCAAAACCACTATTGTCTCAAAAATCGCGGATTGTGTACACAACAATTTGATTGGCGAAATTGCTGACGTCAGGGATGAGTCCGACCGTCATGGTCTGCGGATCGTTGTGGATGTGAAGAAGGATACCGATGCCGAGGTGGTCCTGAACAGGTTGTATCGCTACACACTCCTACAAAGTACCTTCGCTATTGCTAATATTGCGCTGGTAAACAACAGACCTGAAACTCTCAATATCCGACAGTTGTTGGATTATTTTATCGAGCATCGTAAGACGGTTATAAGCCGGCGTAGCAGGTTCCTTCTTAGAAGATGCAGAAATAGAGCGCACATTCTGGAAGGCCTCATCTTAGCTGTGAGCGATATCGACGATATCATTGATCTAATAAAGAAATCGCCTGATACACCAACTGCGAAATTGAGCCTGATGAAAAAACCTCTGCGATTGGCTGAGGTTGCAACGCTTAAGAAGATATTGCCAAAACCCTTCGTTAAGGAAAAAGCGAAAGGAAAACACTTCCTGACCGGTCCTCAAGCTGACGCTATTTTAACAATGCAGTTGCAGAGATTGACAGGGCTCGAAATTGAAAAGCTGGCCAAGGAATATGCTAACCTTACCGAACAAATAGAGGGCTATGAAGCGATACTGGCCAATGAGAATGTTCTGCTGGATATTATTCGCGAAGATATATATGAAATTAAAGAAAAATACGGCGATAAAAGAAGAACTAAAATTACCGAGAAAGTCCATACTTTCGATGTAGAGGACTTAATCGCTGAAGAGGAGGTCATCGTCACTGTTAGTCACGGTGGTTACGTCAAGCGCATGCCGATTGACACATACCGTCGCCAGGCAAGAGGAGGCAGAGGAATCATTGGCTCAAACACAAAAGAGGGCGATTTCATAAAGCATCTGTTTGTAGCCTCGACTCATGACTATCTGCTCATATTCACCAATAGAGGCAAATGCTATTGGTTGAGAGTCTATGACGTACCGAGTATGTCAAGGCAGAGTAAAGGCAGAAACATTGTAAATCTGTTGAATCTGGGCGACCAGCGAGTAGCATCGGTAATCAACGTCAGCAATTTCGACAACGAAGGTGAGCAGTCCAAGCAACCGCGTCAGCTCGTCATGGCCACAAAAAATGGAGTTGTAAAGAAGACAAGACTCTCAGCATATAGCAATCCCCGTTCAACCGGTGTTATCGCAATCAATCTTGATCCCAATGACGATCTGATAAGCGTGTCCATGACCACAGGCAACGACCATATAATACTGGGTACACGAGATGGGATGACGATATGCTTCGATGAGAACGAGGTTCGCTCAATGGGGCGCGCGTCAAGAGGAGTCAGAGGAATCAAGCTTCGTCCAGGCGACTTCGTGGTTGGAATGGTGATTGTTGAAGAAAAGGCCTCACTTTTCACCGTCTGCGAGAACGGCTATGGCAAACGCACAGCCATTGAGAATTACCGACCCCAAGGCCGAGGTGGAGTAGGGCTCAAAAATATTAGGACCACAGCGCGAAACGGTAAAGTGGTCGCACTGGAAGCAGTCCAGAGCAATGACGATTTAATGTTGATAACTGCTCAAGGGATGATTATTCGAACGGGTCTTGATCAGATACGCTCCATAGGCAGAAACACTCAAGGAGTGCGACTGATCAAACTTAAGCCAGGAGACAAACTCGTCGCCGCTGAAAAGATAGTAGCCGAAGAGAATGACAATCTGAAATCGAAAACTGCAAATAATCCAAAAGCACTCTCTGCCTCCAAACTGAAGTCAAACAAAAAAGCAAAATCAAAAGTCGGCCCAAAACTAAAGTCAAAACAGAATCCAAAGCCAAAAACGAATCGCGGCAAAGGTAGCAGAAAAAAACGCAAGCCCAAATAGAAACCTAGCAGTTATGTCCGTATGAGTGAAGATGGGTGACGGGAAAGCTAAAACTAAAAAAAGGCGTGAGCTAATCTATGTCATTGCCGGCAAAGACGACTCTCTTGTCGGCAGTGAGTGCCAAGAAATTCTTAAACAGTTACTGGAGCCGGAGCAGCGCTCGACAGGACTCTTGTCCGTCGAAGCTAACGAAGTCGCAGCCGCTGACGTCTTCGATGAACTGCGAACTTTACCATTCCTGACAGAAAAAAGAGTCGTAGTTGTTAAAAAGGCTGACGATTTCGTATCCACCAACCGCGAAATGCTGGAGAAGTACTTCGACGATCCCTGCCCGACCGGCATACTTGTATTGACGGTAAGTAGTTGGCCGGCTCAGACAAAACTCGCCAGGAAACTACCCAACGTGGGCAGACTGATCAAAGTCACTCAGCCAAAACCGTGGCAGCTACCTTATCGTCTGATTGAATATGCACGTGACGTGTACGGAAAGAAACTTGCCAAAGAAACTGCCGGGCTCCTGGTCGAATTGACCGGGGATGATTTAGCGCGGCTTTATAGCGAGATCGATAAATTGGCTTTGTTTGTAGATGACGCAAAGGCAATTACAACCGAACATATTGAGTCACTCATCGGGCACAATCGCATATTCGGCGCTTTTGCGGTGATCGACGCTATCGTCGCCGGCGACACTGCTAAGGCGATTGAAAGATTAAGAAATATGTTTTCCGAGGATAGAACGGCAGAGTATACGGTTGTCGGCGCCTTCGCCTTTCATATGCGAAGGATGTTCCAGGCCAAGGCTCTTCTTGAGCGTGGCGTCGGTCCTGCTGAAGTTACGAAAAAACTTCGGTTATGGAGCAATGTGGACGGTTTCTTCGCGCAGCTTAAGACAATGTCGCTCGAGCAAATCGGTGCGAACCTGAGTCGCTTGGCTGAGATTGATTACGCTATAAAAACCGGTCGAGCCAAAGCACCGGTCGCGATAGAACAGTTTGTACTGGGATTAGCTGGAGGCACTCGATCTGTCAGTACATTAAGAACCGCGTAGTCAAGTTAGATTAGATATTTCTCATAGACAAATCTTCAGAACAAACTAAACTCTTTGTTGTCTTTCCGGCTTTCTTTATTAAAAATTTCTGCAAGCCACCGGTTTGAAACAGATTTTGAGTAACCTAAAAATGGTGTGTCTTTTTCGTGTTCGCTGAACACCTTATAGGCTTTTTCTTTATTCACATTTGCATAGCAGTATGCACAGCCATGCGGACAAGTATTGTACGTTCCAACGTCTGTGCTCTCTGTACAACCACACTGTGCCCTTGTAGGCTTTTTTGCGTATCGAAGTCCTTCCGGGTAGAAAAGCTCTTCGATAATGGAGCCGTCAATGCAGTGAGCCTTTTTGATTTTATCATTCACCAGATAATCGCCACAACAGGAAAACATCTGAATTCCGTAGCGTTGAGCTATACTCGCCAATTCGTTTGCTAACTCGATCTTAAAATCCGTGGTCGTCTGAAGAACCTTCACTGCCTTTGTTCGTTCGAGTTGTTGGAAGCTTAGCTTGACCTTATTATACTCAGCTACAAAGCTAAAGTAGCAACGCTCAACAAGGCCTTGGAATTCGGCTGCAAGCTCTTCAAAGGCACGGATGTAGAAGTCACGACCACAAGTATCTGTGATGATAATCGGATCAAAACGCCAGTTGATATGCTTTGGTGAGTAAATACTACTCAAAGTTTTTAGGGTTTCTATCGCTGAACTCTTATCCACATTACTCTCAAAGACCTTAGGAAGCCCCGTGATTGTATAATTGAAATAGAACTTGTATCCCATCTGCTCAATTACTTTGAGATTCTCAAGAAACTGCGTGAAGTCTTTTGACCAAAAGACAAAGCAAATAATGTCTTCCGGCTGCAACGATACGATATATTTCTGTCCTCCGAAGGGACTGACCACACCGGCAAAACCTTCTTTTAGTCGGCCCATAAACCAGTCGCCGTAAAAGGCCGGAATATCTGTCCTGCGCGATACAGAGATTATGCGTTTCATATATTTTCTCGTCCCACAAACATCTATAGTCAGGCCAATTATAGCAAAAAACGCTTTGTGTATGTCGTGAAATTTCTGGACAGATGTACAACGAATTTGGTAAAATTCTAAGTGCGGCTTAAAATGTTATATATCTTCTTGGGAGAGTACAAAATGTGCGCGATAAACCTTCGAGCCTTGATTCTGATTGCCGTTTTCTCTGTGGCAATAACAGGTCCCACCCTCGGCAAGGTCATCTATGTGGATGATGATGCAGCCGGTGCGAATAATGGCTCAAGCTGGGCTAATGCCTACAACTATCTTAAGGACACTCTGGCCGATGCGAACTCGGCTGAAAAGCCTATAGAGATTCGCGTTGCTCAAGGCATCTACAAGCCCGACCAGGAGTGAATTATTCT